>JAIFKL010000363.1 GCA_020049595.1 Desulfobacteraceae bacterium | reverse complement strand
TTGAAAGCGAATCGGTATTATTTATCTCCTTATTATAGTTGTACTATATAATGATCACTTGTTCTATATCGCTAACAAAAAAGTAATACCAATTCGCTGTCAAAAACGGTGTTCTCCGTATCTGTTTTAAGCCGGGGCGCTTTTCAGGCGATCTCCGTAAAACCGCTTTTCAAGCGGTTTGAATCTGTTTTCAGCCCGGGCGCTTTACGGTCTGAAAAGACCGATCTTTGAAAGCGAATTGGTATAAGGGCGCACCGGCGGTGCGCCCCTACGATTGCTCTTGTTATGAGGCTTTGCCTCGATATGTGGGCAGCAAGCTGCCCACCCTACTGTTTTAGAGTCCCTTCAACCACAGTCCGTAATAACCCATCGGAATGTAAGCGTCGGTATCTGTAAAGAAAATCTTATTGTACCAGCCGTATCTGTAATCCTCAAGCACGACCCGGGTCGGATCGGAAATATCATAACAGGCAACCCCGTTGTATGATGTGGCAAAAACTTTCCGATTTTTCGCGCCGATCATGTTGAACATGCCGGTGGGCAGCTCGCTTTTGTAAGCAACGAGATTCTGAACATCGGCAAGATCAATCACCGTCAGCGTGGCAAGCGATGAAGACCACCAATATCCGCTGGACAGATATGCCCGTCCGTCGGAAACCAGAATATTGCTGAAATATCTGTCCAATTCAACCGTATCCAGCAGAACCGCCGTGTCGCCTTCTATCTTCACGGTGTTGAAGGAATAATTCTGGGAATACTCATCTTCAAATCCCCATGCCGTATCCATCGTATAAGCATACTGACCGTCCGGCGTCATGCCCAAGCACACACCCGGCATGTTGATCGAAAAGAGCGATGCCGGATTTGACGGCTCAGACACGTCCACTCTGCCGAGATAATATTTCGCCTGCGGACGTTCTTTCACATCCGGATCGGCTTCTCGTTTGTAGCTGAAGTAAACCACGTCATTCTGTGCAAAAAATCCTGTGATGTCAGAAACTTCTATCGGGAATTTTGCCGCTACCGCCGGCGCATCCGCATCGGAAAGATCAACAATCATCAGTCCGTTGAAAACTTCCGGCTGGGTCACATCGGTGCCGGGTTTGGCCGCGACGCCGTCCGCCTCAGTGTAATAAAGCGGTCTGTCATAGTAGTAATAGTTGTTCACCGTCGGGAAAACCAGAAGATCATCTCTGACCCGAAGTATCTGTCCCTGCGAGTAGTAATAAGGATAAAGTACCGAGCCGCCTTTCAGGGGCATGATGCTGTAATAACTTCCCGGAACCTCAACAGAACCTTTTTTCGCAGGTTTTGCCGGATCGGTAAAATCAAAAACCGTTACTTTCGAGAACTGATACCCATAGTAAGGCAGATAAGCATCGCTTTCAGTATAAGCTTTCTCGTAATATCCGTTGGTGACAACATAAACAAGATTTCCGTTTCCGAGAATGCCGGTATAATATCCGCCTTCGTTCAGAATCGTCTCGCTGACGCCGTTCACAGCATCCGGCTCGGACATTTTCACTGCCATCAGCGCATAATTGCTGTTCCCGTCAATGACAACCTGCACGCCGTAGCCGTTTTCAAGGGGCATAAAATCCGTCACATTGCGGACCAGCGTACATGCTCCGGTGACTACGGGCTTGTCGCGGTCAGCAGCATTGATGACCTGAATCTCGTCTGCGGATACCGAGAAAAGCCGATCTTGGAAACTCCGGCTCCGAAGCACGCTGCCTTTCTGGCTCACCCAGCCCCGAACTGTCAGGTCTGCGGATGTGTAGTCAATGAGTTGCAGACGGCTTTCGTTGCGATAAGTCCCGTCAGCGTAGTTCGAGAAAGAATAAGGCAGCAGAATCAGCCCCATATCGTCCAGAATCGTAAAGGACTTCACATCATTATATGCCGAAGAGGTGCTCCATCCGTTTTCATCGCCGAAAGACACGCGTTTGATCAGCGAAGGTTTTGCCGCGTCCGTAACATCAAACAGAGACACTGCCACTTTCCAGCCGTCGGTATCATCCACACCCAGCGCAATCAGCCGGTCGCCTTTGGCTTCGATATGCGTTGACCACCCGGGAACAATGAGTTCGCCTTTGATTGCCGGTTTGGTCGGATCGCTGAGATCAATCACCCAGAGCGGGTCTTTGCGCTCATACGTCACCATATAAGCCCGATCTCCGTCAAAACGCGTGGCAAACAACTGTTCGCCTTTGCCCAATTCCACCGCGCCGACCTGATTCAGTTTGTCGGGATTGGTGACATCAATCACAAAGAGATTGCTCAGTCCCTTGTCTGTCCAGCTATAAGTGCAGACCCGCAAGTAGCCGTTGTTGTAATCCATCTTGTACTCGTCTGCAATCTGTCCCGCAACCTCAATGCTGCCTCTTTTTACGATGCTTCCTTTCGGATCGGAAATATCAACGTAAGTCAGCGTTGTTCTGCTCTCGGTGTAATAGTTGGGAGATGAGGAAATAAACACAGCTTTTTCCGTCACATGCACATACTGCGCGCTTCCTTTGAAATCTTCCCGATCCGCTTCCTTAATATTGCTCGGGTCGGAAATATCAATGGACGCGATATAGACATTCTGCTCCGGAGCCTGATAATCCTGATACGGTGTTGCGATGAGCTTGCCGTCTGTACTGTTTTCAGCCGTGACAGCGGGAGCGGCTGCCGCATCGGTTTTGACTGCGGTTGTATCCGTAGCCGCAGCGTCTAAAAGCACGGGTTCTCTCAGCAGCGGATAGTAGTAATAGGGATTTTCCGAAGACACCACATAGAGAATATTTCCCACGATGCGGGAATCGGTAATAGAGCCGTCCAGCAGGAAAGAATCGCTGATTTTCGGCTTTGTTTTGTCATTGAGATCAACAACTGTAATACGGCTCTGCGTAGTTGCAGACCCGGCAGTATTGGTTCCGACAATGCCGTAAACCGGCTGATTATCAGCAGATACGATGATATAAGCCATATTGTCCCGGATATACATTTCCAGCGGTTCGCCGGTCACATCAGCCCGCCCCGAAATTTTAGGCTGATCCGGTGTGGAAATGTCACAGACAAACAAACCCCGATACTGATTCAGAATATAGAGATTTGTCCCTTCGATTTTGATAATGTCGGCTTCTTCAATCTCACGGGCAACGTCAGCGCCGTCACCGACAGTGCTGTCGTCTGTGGGGGCTGCAATCTCAGCATACTTATTCGCGTAGGTGTTTTCATCGGCAGAGACAAAATCCGACTGTTTTCCGATGATAATCGTATCAGATTCTTTGCTCAAATCCGCCGTGCCGGTCCATACGGTTTCAGTCACCGGTTTTTCATCTGTAATAACCCGGATCAGTTTTACCCGGATAACGCCCGCATCAACATCAGGCACTTCCACCTGAAAATCAAAAGTACATTCGCATTTGCAGCGATTCACCACACCGTCGTTTACGTCAGCTTTGTCGCTTTCATAAATTTCATAACTTTTATCTTCATCGTTCCATGTCACTTTCACCGAGCGGTTTCCGCAACAGTTCAGGGTAACATTTTCATTTACAAAGGTTACGGTCTTTGATCTCAGGTCATATTTCCATGTCAGATTTTCCACTTTGCCGCGGCCTTTGTCGGTTTCCGATGTGGCAGCAAAACCGCCGCATTCGCTGACTTTGCTGTTCTGTCCCAGACCGCCCGAATTGCTCTGCGCCGTCATTCCCTGAAGCCAGCAATTCTCTTTCCATGCTTCAAATTCTTCTTTCTGATCTGCTTTTTTGTCTGAACGGTCTTCACGGTTTACAACGCCGTCGCCGTTGTAATCGCCGCAGTCCTGTTTTCTGTTATAACAGTTTTTCTTCCATGTCTGAAATTCTTCATCCATGGACGCTTTCTTTTCCGTGACATCGCTTCTGTCAACAATGCCGTCGCCGTCGGCGTCAGCTTTGCATTCACGGCATTCGCCGTTATAGAGGACATCAACGCCTTTCTGGGCTGCCACACAAGCGTTGGAATAGGTCTGACCGTCAACGCCGCAGACCGGATCATAAATCATGATGCAGGCATCGCCCGCGCCCGTTCCTTCTCCGGGAACAGAGACATTCAGTCTGAAGGTTGAAATTGCCGAATCTGCGCTCTGCCAAGAGCGGTAATATGCAATTTTAAGCGTTGTACTGCCGGCTGCAACTGCTTCAAATCCGAAGAGTTCTTTTCCGCCGCAGCCCACGACAGTTTCTTCGCAGGCAGATGCGTAAGATTTGCCGGTATGCTTCAGCACGTTCTGGTCAAGGCTTTCAATGGTCCACTGGTATCCGGTGGAAGGATTGCTCATGAGGGAGACGCTGATCGTGTCGCCGATTTGCAGGCTGACAGATTTGCCGTCATCCGCGCTGGTGAATGTTCCGGCATTCGAGCCCTTTTCTTCTCCGGCAACTCCGACAACTCCGGCAACAGAAACATGGAGCGTAAATGTTGAAATTGCGGAATCCGCGCCTTCCCATGAGCGGTAATAAGCGATTTTAAGACTGGTTGTACCGGCTGAAACCGCTTCAAAGGTGAAGAGTTCTTTTCCGCCGCAGCCCACCATACCGTCTTCGCAGGCAGAAGTGTAAGTTTTGTCAGTATTTTTGACGACCTTCTCGTCAGTGTTCACAATCGTCCACTGGTATCCGGTGGAAGGATTGCTCTCAAGAGACACATCGAGCGTGTCGCCGATTTGCAGGCTGACAGATTTGCCGTCATCCGCGCTGGTGAATGTTCCGGCATTCGCGGCAAAAGCCGTTCCCGCAGCCAGAAAAACAAAAAGGGTCAATAATGCTGTAATCTGTTTCATGGTTCTTACCTCCGTTAAGTTTGGTTTCGGATAAGAGAGGCGCCTTCTCCATCCAGTTTTTAAAAGCATATATTTCATTTTTATCTGTCTTTGTCAAAAGATTTAGCGTGAAAATTGAGTAAAAAACGGTTAAAAAAGGGAAAAGCATATTTTCTGGCATGATATTTGCATTATCGGTGGAAATTTGTCTGATTTTTCAGGGCAGCAGTCAGCGTATAATCAGGAGAATCAGATAAATCAGCGGTTCAGACTGCGGTCTGAACTGTGATTCGTCTGATTTATCTGATTTATCTGATTCGTCTGATTTTCAGAGCCGCTAATCAGGACAATCAGACGAATCAGAATAATCAGACGAATCAGCGGTTCAGACAGTTTTTTTATGATTGAATCGCCCGCTGATTTGCTGAAGATACAGCCATCTGACCGTTCATCACCTCGGAAACCAGATCGCCGTAAGCATTGTTCAAAAGTTCCATAATGTCCGATGATGTTTTCTGCTTGAGAATTTCTTTCAGCAACATTTCGGTATCCGCAGCTTTGAGCGACCTTATCATCCGTTTTATAACAGGGATAGACTGCGGATTCATGCTTAATTCATCTATTCCCAATGCCAAAAGTATCGGCAGGTTGAACGGGTCTCCTGCCATTTCGCCGCACATGAAAAGTTTTATTTTTTTTTCTTTTGCCACATCTGACACCTGTTTCAGCATACGGATAATCGCCGGATGTAAGGGATGATAAAGATGCGAAGTGTATTTGTTTCCCCTGTCTATTGCCAAAGAATACTGAATCAGATCGTTTGTTCCGATACTGAAAAAATCAACCTCTTCTGCCATCAGGTCGGCGATAACCACTGCCGAAGGCACTTCAATCATAATGCCGATTTCAATTTCCCGGTTAAGCCTTGCGCCTTCTTTTTCCAGCGCACCGGCAGCCTCCCTGAACATCTGTTTTGCAGCCAGAATTTCGCCGAAACAGCAGATCATCGGAAACATGACTCTGACGTTTCCGAATGCCGCAGCCCGTAAAATCGCCCGCAACTGTGTTTTGAAAATATCGGGTTTTTTCAGACAGTAGCGGATACCGCGAAGCCCCAGCGCGGGATTCTCTTCATCATCGTGGCGGGAATCCGATATTGCCTTGTCGCCGTTTATATCCAATGTGCGGATCGTTACCGGCTTGGGAGACATAACTTCGATCACATCTCTGTATTTGTCAAAAAGCTCGGATTCATTGGGAAACACCAACCGGCTCATATACTGAAATTCTGTCCGGTAAAGTCCGATGCCGTCTCCGCCGTTGTCTCTGACAGATACCACTTCTTCAGGAAGTTCGATATTTCCCATGATGCTGACCGTAACGCCGTCAATGGTTTTTGCAGGGAAATGGCTTCCCTTCAGAATCGCTGCTCTGAATGCCTCATATTTCAGCCTGCGTTTGACAAACTTTACAAGGGTTTCTTCGGAAGGATGAACAATCACTTCGCCACTTGAGCCGTCAACCACGATAATATCATCGTTTCTGATGACATGCGTGGAGTGTTCAAGCCCCAGAACTGCCGGAATTTCAAGGGTCCGGGCAATAATGCCGGTATGGGATGTGATGCCGCCCCTGTCGGTGATGAATCCCATGATATTTTCCAACTGTATCTGGCTGGTGTCCGCAGGGGAAAGATCGGCTGCCACCAATATGACCCTTTTGGTAATGCCTTTAATATCCACGGTTCCCGCGCCGGTCAGATTCCGCATAATGCGGTCAGCCACATGGACAATATCGGAAGCCCGTTCTCTGAAATAGGGATCAGACATATTTTTAAACACGGACTGAAGATTTGATACGACTTTTTTCAGCGCCCATTCGGCGTTGATTTTATCCTGTTCAATATTTTCAATAATTTTATCATACAGCATCTTGTCTTTCAGCAATATAAGATGCGTCTCAAGAATGTTTGTGTGTTCCTGAAATTCTTTTGAAGATTCACTGATAATTTTAATAAGTTCTTCTCTTGCTTTTTTTACGGCTGTTCTGAAACGGTTTTTCTCATTCTGCAAGAGATCTTCAGGGACAGCATATCTTCTGACAACATTTACCCCTTCTTTATCAACAAGGTAAGCTTTTCCGACACATATACCGGGCGCGGCACCGATGCCCTGCAATATGATTTCACGGGTCTGTGTATCCGACATCCTCTATTCTCCGAATCCGCTTTCAACCAGCCTGACAATACGGTCCAAAACTTCAATATCCGGCTGGTAATCAATTTTTATTGTTATATTTGAACCCTTTGTGCATCCGAGGGTGAGCATGTCAATAATACTTTTCGCATCCACTTTTTCACTGCCTTTGATAATCCAGACATTTGATTTTGCGTGCCGGGCGATTTCCGCTATCTTGGCGGCTGATCTTGCATGAAGTCCCAGTTCGTTTACGATAACCGCATCTTTTGAAATATCTTTATCCGAATAAGCCATTGTCCGAATATGTTACCTCTGCCTTTCTGTCGGCATATCTGCACATTGCCGATATAAGCACACACAGTGATGTTATGTTTTTTTGTATAAAGTTGCAATATATATCATTCATCGGATCAAAAGTAAATGGGTTAAAAACTGTATTTTGTTGGGGTGTAGCCCGGTTTTTGAATTCCGGATTTGACAACTTTTCAAAAGTTGTCAAATCTCCTGTCTGAAAGCATACAATAAAATCACAATAAAACGGATGTCAACCTGAATGGATTGACAAGAACGGAAATAAATGATATTTTTTGTTTTAATAAATTTTATCTGTATGAGTTACGCAGTTGAATTTTTTCGCTGCCGCAGAGACCCCACCCCCGGCCCTTCCCCAAATGGGAGGGGAGATGCTCCCCCTCTCCTTCGGAGAGGGGGCCGGGGGGTGAGGTCTCAACTGCGTAACTCCTAATCTGATTGAAATTTCAGCAGGACGGGTATTAAATGCCCATTTTACGGATTCAGGGAAAAAGCAATGCCGGAAAAAATTCTGATTTTCGGAAAAGACAGTTGACCGTTTACAAAGGCGGCTCGTGAAGCTTTCTCAAAACAGGGGCGGGAGGCGGAATATATCAATGTTCTGTCTGACCCGGATAAACGGGAACTCATGCTCAGGTATTCCGGGGGCAGCAATAAAATTCCGCTGATTGTAAACGGCGATGAGATCATTATCGGTTTTAAAGGAAAAACATGAAGGGCTTAGAATCGCCGGCTGTATGCCGGTACAGAAAAAAAAATTATGGAAAAACAGTTTCTGCTTAATGCACTTGAAAAAGGGGAAGCCTGGCGTCTCTTTAAAATCATCGGAGAATTTGTTGATGGCGTGGAGACGCTTCAGGATATAGGTCCTGCGGTCAGCATTTTCGGTTCCGCGAGGGTGGATTCCGATGATCCCATTTATAAAAAAACAGAAAAATTGGCGGCGCTGTTTGCCAAAAACGGATTTGCCGTAATGACCGGCGGGGGCGGCGGCATTATGGAGGCGGCAAATAAAGGCGCTGCCGAAGCAGGCGGTACATCTATCGGCTTGAACATTATCCTTCCCCATGAACAGATACCGAACCCTTATGCAACTATCAAGCTTGATTTCAAATACTTCTTTATCCGTAAAGTCATGCTGATCAAATATGCGATGGCATATATTATGATGCCCGGAGGCTTCGGAACATTGGACGAGCTTTTTGAATCGGTGACATTGGTTCAAACCCGGCGCATAAAGCCGCTTCCGATTATTCTGGTCGGCTCTGATTACTGGTCCGGACTGATTGACTGGATTAAGGAGCGTCTGCTGAAAAGTAAACGAATATCCGCCGAAGACCTTGATATTCTGCAAATTATTGACGAACCGGAACAAATTGTGAAAACAATAAAAAGGTTTGTGATTATCTGATGATATTGGCTGTCGGCTCTCAGTTGTTCGCTGATAGCTAAGAGATCAGTCCCGTAGGGACACCTGAGAATAGCCCGGCCCCGGCTAAAAACAGACATCGCCGGGAAAAGGGCGTTTACATCATTATTAACGTCCCGTAGGGACGACCGAAATAATTCCGAAATAATTAAGGATGAATTTTTCTCAGCCGTCCCTACGGGACTGAAAAAAATGGATACCTTATCCGGCGATAAATCGCCGGGCTATTTTCAGCCAGTCCCTACGGGACTGAAAAATACTATTTTTCAAACATCCTGTTGCTTATTTGCTCTCAGCCAATAAGCAACACCAACAATCAATGCAAAAAATAGCCTTATCTCTTTTGAGCGGTGTCCTGCTCACACTGTCTTTTCCCAAAACAAGCCTTGACTGGCTGGCGTGGATTGCGCTCGTTCCTTTGCTGACCGCTCTGAAAGACGTATCTGCAAAAGAGAGTTTCCGGCTCGGATTTATCGCGGGAATTGCTCATTATCTCACGCTGACATACTGGCTGGTTTATACCATGAAAACTTACGGGCAACTGCCGCTGTATCTCTGCATTCCTTTACTTTTTCTGCTGGCTGCGTATCTGGGCCTTTATGTTGCCGTATTTTCAGCTTTGTTGAATCGGATTTGCGCTGCGCCCGCGCTGTGTTTCCCGATGATTCCGATTTTGTGGGTTGCAGGCGAATATCTCCGCACTTTTGTTTTTTCGGGATTTCCATGGGAACTGCTCGGCTATTCCCAGTATAACCATCTGTATCTGATACAGATTTCAGACCTCTTCGGCGTTTACGGCGTGTCTTTTCTGATTGCGCTTTCCAACAGCGCATTTTTTCTTGTTTTTCTTTATGCGGGCGGAAAAAAATGGCAGGAACGGCAGGTTTCAAAGCGTAGCGCACTTGTGTGTTTCAGCCTGTTTGTGCTGCTTTTCGGCATGACATGGACTTACGGAAAATGGCGCGTCGCATCTGTGGATAAAGAGATTTCCGCTTCGCCCTCAATGACTGTTGCCGTGGTTCAGGGCAATATTGACCAATTGCAGAAATGGAATCCCGCGTTTCAGGTTTTCACCGTAAAAAAATATATTGATTTTTCACTTTCCGCACAGAAAGATCATCCGAATCTTGTGGTATGGCCCGAAACTTCCGCGCCTTTTTATTTTCTCTACAATGCGGAACTGACCGAAATGCTGCTGAACGGCGTCAAAGCCGCAAACACCAATTTTCTGATCGGCAGCCCGGCTTTCAGCCAGCAAGGCAATATCACCGATTACTACAACCGGGCATATCTCATACATCCCGACGGCGCAGTGGCGGGAACGTATGACAAAAGCCATTTGGTGCCTTTCGGCGAATATGTTCCTTTAAAAAAATGGCTTCCCTTTGCGGGCAAAATAGTTGAGCATGTGGGAGATTTCAAGCCCGGAGACACAGGAAAAACCATTCTCCTGGACAAATACGGTCTCGGCGTGCAAATCTGCTATGAGATTATTTTTCCGAGTCTTTCAAGGGAGATGGTCAGCAACGATGCGGCGTTGCTGATTAATATCACCAATGATGCGTGGTACGGCAAAACAAGCGCGCCGTATCAGCATTTTTCCATGTCCGTATTTCGGGCGGCAGAAAACAAACGCTCTCTGATACGTTCTGCGAATACGGGCATCAGCGGATTTACGGACCCCGCAGGCAGAGTGCTTGCTGCCACCGGGCTTTTTGAGAATGCGGTGCTGACGCGTTCTGTGCCTTTGCTCACGCAGACAAAAACCGTTTATACCCGTTTCGGAGATTTTTTTGCGATAGGCTGTCTGATTGCGACGCTGCTGCTTCTGCTGTCTCGTCTTCTCATTCCCACGCGTCGAATGGGAAGTTCTTCCGGAGTGCTGAAATGAGCGGAGCGAAATTTTAGCACCTGTATAAATGCTAAAATTTCATTTCAGCACTCCGGACGGGAACGCAGAGCGTGGGAACGAGATAACGAGCAACGTCTTCCGGAGTGCAAGCGAGAAATCTTAAATATGACACTGAATAACTTCCTAATTTTTATAAAAAAAGCAATCCGATTTCCCTACAAAGAAGCGGATCGCTATTTCAGAATGCTGATGCCTGATGTCCGCTTTCTGGCGAACCGGCATAAGACATTTTCCCTTGTCTATGTCGGCACCGATGAAAAATACAGAAACTACATCGGCAATCTCATGCTCGGAGAGGGGTTTACGACAGAATCTCTCCCTTCGGACCGGATTTGGCATCTCCCTGAAAAAATCAGAAAGAACAAACCTGAATGCGCGCTGGCGCTGTTTGAAATCAGCCGCTTCATGGAAAAACACTGCCGGCTTGAAAATGCTCTGATCATGCCCAAATGGGTGGAAGCGGATTTGGATATTTCCGTTCCGATTGAAGAAGTCTTTCCCAAACGGGCAGCGCGGGACATCAGAAGAAGAATCAAAAAAAATGACTACCGCTATGAAGTCACACAGGAAAAATCGCTCTCTGATCACTTCTACTATAATATGTATCTGCCATATATTCAAAGCCTTTTTGACGACGCAGCCTATCTCCCGGATTATCATTGGTATGCAGGAAAGATGAAACATTCCGAACTGCTGTTAGTCAAAAGAGAAGATATGATTGTCGCGGGCATTCTTCTGGAATATCTGAAAGAAGGCGTGCTGATGAATTATGTGGGATACAAAGACGGAGATCATAAATATTTGAAAGAAGGCGCATTAAACGCTCTGCTGTATTTCACGGTTGTCCGGCTGAAAGAAAAGCATCACAGAACGCTGCGGCTGGGATTGTCAAAGCCTTTTCTGAATGACGGCCGCCTGCAATACAAAACCGCAAAAGGCGCGCACATTAAAGAAGCAATTCTTTCTTTTACGCCTGAGACAAAGCTTGCGCTTGCTTTTTTCAGAAACACTCCGGAATTAAGAGATATTATGACAAACAATCCCTTCATATTTTACCCTGAAAAACATACACTGTGCGGGGCAATTTTTACTGACGCGGATCGCTCTTTGTCTTATCCGGATATAGAAAATCTCGTCAGTCCGTTCCGGCATTATCAGGGGCTTGAAAAGCGGCGTGTTTATGTTTTCGGCAATAAAAACAAGTGTAACAACATACTTCTGCCTGAACAGTATGCGGATAAAACAGAGATTTTTTCTGCTGAAACGCTGTTTTCGGATTTCAGAATCACAAGGATTTAGAAACAATCCGAGCAATAATTGGGCGCAGGGGGTATTTGTAAATCATAACAGACTTTATCGGAAATAAAAAAAGGGTTCTCGCAAAGCACGCAGAGGGCGCAGAGGAATGGAATGTAGAGCGATTTTTCAAATCGCTTATAAGCGAATTGAAAATTCGCTTTACTTTGCGCCCGGGCTTAAAACATGTGCAAACCGCTTCAAAGCGGCCCGAGCTGAAAACAGATTCTGTTTTAAGCCGGGCGCTTT
>JAIFKL010000142.1 GCA_020049595.1 Desulfobacteraceae bacterium | reverse complement strand
AAAGAGCGCAAAGCAGAAGAAAATTGCAGAACGGACAATATTTCTCTTTATTCCTTTGCGTCCTCTGCGCCCTTTGCGGGAACCTTTTTTTATTTCCAAAAATGTCTAATATCTATTAACTATTCGGAAGAGGAAGTCTTTGTCTCTTAAAACAGAAAGAAAAAAAATTCTGATTGTGGATGATGAGACCGACATGATCATTTTCCTCTCCACACTGATGGAAACACACGGTTTTGAGCCGATTATCGCAGGAAACAGCGAACAGGCACTGCACAAAGCCGCTGATGAACATCCGGATTGTATCATCCTTGATAATATGATGAGCAAAGAAGAAGGCATTTCCCTTTACATCAGCCTTAAAAAAGATAAACAACTGAGAGATATTCCTGTGATGATGCTGTCCGCCTTGCCTGATAAAGTATTTCTGCATTATCAGAAATTCCGAAGCGGTATCTCAGGGATAACAATACCCGAACCGGAGGCATATTTGGAAAATCCGCCCGAAGCCGAGAAAGTCATCCGGGCGATTCGGAAAGTATTGAGAATTGAGAATTGAGAATTGTTTTTTCACGAAGGGACACAAATTTCTCAATTCTCAATTCTCAATTCTCAATTCTCAATTTCAAAGGAGCGACAAATGTCTGTAAGAATAGGATTCTACATCTGCCATTGCGGAATCAATATCGCATACAGGGTCCGGGTGGAAGAAGTCGCCGCATTTGCCCGGAAACTGAATAATGTCTCAGTCGCACGAGACTACAAATTCATGTGTTCGGACCCGGGACAGGAGATGATTGAAAAAGACATCCGGGAATATGGACTGAACCGGGTAGTTGTGGCATCCTGTTCGCCGAGACTTCACGAGAAGACCTTTCAGGGCGCGTGTCAGCGTGCGGGGCTGAATCCCTATATGTTTCAGATGGCGTCGGTACGTGAGCAGGTTTCATGGGTCACGGAAAACGAAGACGAGGCAACCCGTAAGGCAAAAACTTTAGTCGCAGCCGCCATCAACAGGGTGAATTATCACCACAGCCTTTCCGCCCGTGAAGTCGGCGTCCATCCTGATATAATGATCGTGGGCGGCGGCATTGCCGGAATGCAGGCAGCATTGGACATCGGCGCATCCGGGCATACGGTTTATCTCGTGGAAAAGGAGACGACCATCGGCGGACACATGCTTCAGTTTGACAAAACTTTTCCGACATTGGACTGCGCCGCATGTATCGGAACACCCAAAATGGTGGATGTTGCCCAGAATGCGAAAATCAAACTTTTTTCCTACAGCGAAGTCAAAGAAGTTTCAGGATACATCGGCAACTACACCGTTACTATCCGCCGGAAACCGAGATATGTGAAAGAAGGCGTGTGTACGGGCTGCGGCGAATGCACAAAAGTCTGTCCCGTATCCGTGCCGAGCGAATGGGATGTAGGGCTGGGCAAACGAAACGCCATCTACAGGGCTTTTCCTCAGGCAGTTCCCATCACCTTCTGTATTGATAAAAAAGACCGTGCGCCCTGCGTCAGTGCGTGTCCGGCGGGCGCGAATGTTCAAGGATATGTTCAGCTTATCAAAGAAGGAAAATATGATGGCGCGCTGGCGATTATCATGCAGAAATTGCCGCTGCCGGGGGTTTTGGGAAGGGTTTGTCCCCATCCCTGCGAGAGTCAATGCCGCAGACAGGAAGCAGATGAACCCGTTGCCATACGGGATTTGAAGCGATTTGTCGCTGATCATGCAGACAAAAAACTACTCCCGATTCCTCCTGCTGAGGAAAAAGAACAGAAAGTTGCCGTCATCGGTTCGGGTCCCGCGGGTCTGACTGTTGCATATTATCTGAGACTCAAAGGCTATCCGGTAACGATATTTGAAGCACTTCCCAAACTCGGCGGAATGCTGAAGGTCGGCATCCCCGATTACCGCCTTCCCCCGGATGTGCTTGACCGGGAAATTGACTACATTCTCGGTCTCGGCGTCCATGCCGAAACCGGCGTCAGGTTCGGAACTGACATTACGCTCGACGACCTTGATAAACAAGGCTTTGCTTCGGTGTTTCTCGGCGTCGGCGCGCATGACTCCCTGAAAATGGGAATCTCCGGAGAAGATGACTCACAAGGAGTCATAGACGCGGTGCGTTTTCTCCGGGAAGTCAATCTGAAGCAATTTGAAGTCGGCAAGTTCAAATTTGAAAAAGTGCTTGTGATCGGTGGCGGAAATGTCGCTATTGACGCGGCAAGAGTGGCAAAGCGCATGGGCGCGCAGAAAGTAGAAATTGTTTATCGCCGCTCGGAACAGGAAATGCCCGCTTACGCAGAGGAAATTCAGGGCGCAAAAGAAGAAGGAATCGGCTTTTCTTATCTCACCGCGCCGGTTCGGATTGTTGAGAAAAACGGAAAAGTCGCGGGTCTGGAATGTCTCAAAATCGAACTGGGACCTCCGGATATGAGTGGCCGCCGTTCTCCCGTACCGATTAAAGGCTCGGAGTTTGTCATTCCCTGTGATACGGTTATTCCGGCAATCGGACAGAAAACTGATGTCTCATGGATGGAACGGCTTTCAGGTCTGAAATGGTCACGCAGAAACACTATTGAAGTGAATCCGCAGACCATGCAGACATCTCTTCCGAATATTTTCGCTGGCGGAGACGCCGTGATCGGTCCGGCAACGGTGGTGGAGGCAGTTGCCGCAGGTCGCAGAGCCGCAGAGGGCATTCATTGCTACTTGCAGGGCATTGCTACTGAGCAGACAGAAGCTCCGCAAAATGATGAGATACATGACTGGCAGGAAATTCCGCAGTCTGTCATTCAAAATCCAAAGAGCAGAGAAATTTTGCCTCATCTGAAACCGGAGGTGAGAGCCGGGTCCTTTGCTGAGGCGGCAACCGGATTCACCGAAGCGCAGGCTCGGAATGAGGCGGCGCGATGTCTCAACTGCGGGCTTTGCTGCGAATGTATGGAATGCGTGAAAGTCTGTGAAGCAAAAGCAATAGATCACTCGATGAAGGGGGAGGAAATACAGGTCAAAGTCGGCAGCATCATTCTTGCCACCGGCTATGATGTGCTTGATCCCGCTCCGATGAAGCAGTACGGCTACGGCGTATATCCCAATGTCTTTACCAGCCTTGAATTTGAACGCCTGAGCAATGCCACTGGACCCACTGGCGGCAAAATTCTGATACGAGATGAAAAGGGCGCATTCAGCCGCAGTCCGAAAAGCGTTGCGATTCTTCACTGCATCGGTTCCCGAGACGTGAACTATCACGAATACTGTTCCCGCGTCTGCTGCATGTACGCGCTCAAATATTCTCATCTTATCAAAGAAAAAGCAGGACATGGGACAAAAGTTTATGATTTCTATATAGACATGCGCTGTTTCGGCAAAGGCTACGAGGAATTTTATCGGCGCTGTCAGGAAGAAGGAACGGTCTTCATTCGTGGCAAAGCTGCGGAAATCACGGACAGAGGAATGACTCCTGAAGAAAAAGGAAAACTCATCGTCATCGGTGAGGATACACTGCTCGGAATGCGGGTGCGGATTCCGGTGGAAATGGTGATTCTCTGCGTTGCGATGCAGTCCCGCAAAGACGCGCCGGATGTGGGCAGAGTTTTCGGCGTCAATCAGGGCGCTGACGGATTCTTTCTGGAAGAACATCCCAAACTCGCACCCATGAATACCGCCACAGACGGGGTATTTATTGCCGGCGCGTGTCAGTCGCCGAAAGACATTCCCGATACCGTGTCTCAGGCATCCGGAGCCGCTGCCAAAGCCCTTTCGCTCGCGACGCGGGGAAAAGTGCAGGTTCCGTCTGCGATTTCGTGGATTGATCCGGATATTTGTGCGGGATGTCAGACCTGCATCGGATTATGCCCCTATTCTGCCATTGAGTTTGACGAGCGGAGAGGGGTTTCTGTCGTTAATGAAGCAGTTTGTAAAGGATGCGGCAGTTGCGCGGGTTTCTGTCCCAGCGGTGCGGCGCAGGTGAGACATTTTATGGAAAAGCAGATATTCGCAGAACTTGATGGCATTATGGACGCGCTTCATGTGGTAGGAATGTGAGAAATTGCTTGGCTGTCCCGAAGGGACATGTGAGAATAGCCCGGCAATTTATTGCCGGAAACGGAGATTCAAAATTAATTCAAGTCCCGTAGGGACGACTGAGAATCAGAGCAAGGTTCAGCCGTCCCTACGGGACTGAAAAACGGGGGCGGATTTTTCCGGCGATGAATCGCCGGGCTATTTTCAATAGTCCCTCCGGGACTCGGATTTATCGGCGATAATGCACTGGAAATGTGAGAAATTACAATGGTGGGCATTTCATGCCCACCCTACATTCATAAAAGGAGATTGAGACATAAAAAATGGAAAAAATATTGATTGTCGGCTGTAAGAGAACAATGGATAGTGTATGTATTGCATGTTCAAGGTGCATGGTGGCATTTAACCGGAGAGAAGGCGAATTCAGCCGCTACAAAGATCAGGAAGCACAACTGCTCGGCATTCTGAGCTGCGGCGACTGTCCCGGCGCGGGGATTGTCACCCGGTTGGCGCAAATCAATCTGTGGAATAAGCCTATGGGGGAAAAACCGACCAAAGTGCATATTGCTCCCTGCATTCTTGACCATTGTCCTCATAAAGAGCCGATAATAAACAAAATCAAAGCAAAAGCCGGTGTGGAAGTGATTGAAGGCACGCATCCCTACAAACCGGAAAATATTTTTGCTTAATTTACTGAGGACACGCCGGCGGCGTGTCCCTACGGATAACAATGAATCATACGGAGGAAAACCATGACGGATTTTGAACCGACCATCATTGCGTTTGTGTGTAACTGGTGTACTTATACGGCTGCCGATCTGGCAGGCACTTCCAGATTGGGCTACCCTAAAAACGTGAGGCTGATCCGGGTGATGTGTACCGGCATGGTTGATCCCCAGTATGTGATCAAAGCCTTTTTGGAAGGCGCAGACGGCGTTCTTATCAGCGGATGCCATCCCGGTGATTGCCATTATATCAACGGAAATTTCAAAGCGCGGCGCCGGATAAAACTTCTCAAGGAAATTCTGCCGAGATTCGGTTTTGAACCGGAACGGCTGAGACTGACGTGGATCGGCGCGAGCGACGGCATTCAGTTTGCTGAAATCATGCGTAAAATAGTCGCTCAGGTGAGAGAACTGGGACCCAATGAAGCGAAAATGAAAATGGTGATATAGAGTATGCGGTTTGACTCTGCATTTATCTGAACTGTCAGAAATAACAATCAATAAACAAAGGAGATTATGATGGCTGAATTGGTCGTTTTCCACAGCGGAAATCCCAACTGAATGTCATGCAAAAAAGCTATAGGTGTAGCCAAAGAGATGAAGGAGATATTCAGCGAAAAATTAGACCTGAATATCTGGACGAATGATTCCGAACCGGCTCGGAAATACACTTTCATCAGCTCAACAAATGTCATGTTTGATGAGGAATTGATTCCTCTTGAAGTATCAACCGACAGGAGCAAAATGAAAGATTTTCTTTCAAAAAAAATATCCCGATGAGGCATAACCATGAAAACGCTGTTTATTATCTCCACAGACGAAGGAGAAGCGATTTACAATGCGATGAGACTTGCCAATGTCGCTGTCGGAAAAGGAGATGATGTAAGTGTCTTTATGCTGGGAAAGGGTGTGCTTTTTGAGCAGTCAGGCACCGAACAGTTCAATGTAATGGAGCAGATAAACCAGTTTAAAGGTGATTTCTATGTCTGAGGTGTCTGCATGAAATCCCACGGTCTGGAGGGATCAGGCACTTGCCCTATTGCTTGGATGGATGACTTATACGAGATGATAAAGGAATCTGATAAAGTTCTGAACTTTTAGCGAATAAACATGAGAGTTGACAAGTTTTTAAAAGTTGTCAACTCTTTGAAGCAAAGAAAGTAACAGGAATGTTAAAAATTGACCCGTATCAAAACAATGCGGAACAATATGATAAATGGTTTGAGAAGAACCCAGATGTTTATGATGCTGAATTAAGGGCTGTCAGATCACTGTTACCGCCGATAAGTCGGGGATGCATAGAAATCGGCGTGGGAACAGGCAGATTTGCAGCGCCTCTGGGAATTAAAATCGGAATTGAACCTTCCGAAAGCATGAGAAAAATCAGTCAAAAAAGAGGAATTAAAGTTTTGGGGGGAGTCGCTGAAAAACTTCCGCTTAAAGATTCAGCAGTTGAAGTCGTTCTGATGGTTACGGTTATCTGTTTTGTCAGTGATATTGATAAAACATTCAAAGAATCCTTCAGAGTCTTATCCGAAGGAGGCAATATTGTTGTTGCTATGATAGACCGTAACAGCCCGATGGGGCAAATTTACTTAACACGTAAGCATAACAGTTTGTTTTATAAACAGGCAATTTTTTACTCAGTTGATGAAGTCATAAAAATAATGAGGCAGACAGGCTTTGATGATTTCGAGTTTCGGCAAACCGTTTTTCATAATATATCAGAAATCAATGAAAATGAAATTATCAGGACAGGTTACGGAGAGGGATTGTTTGCAGTCATACGAGGTAAAAAAAATGACTCTGAGGCAAACGGATGATGAAGTATCAGGATATTATTGAAGCTAAAGAGTTGCTGAATCTGCCGGAGCGGGCATCTATGGAAGAGATAAAATCAAGTTACAGAAAGCTAGTCAGTCAATGGCATCCGGACAGATGCAATGAGGAGAACAGCGATAAGTGCAATGAAATGACGAAAAAAATAATTGAGGCATATAAAACTGTTATTACCTACTGTAATCAATATAAATATTCCTTTGCAAAAGAAGAAATCAAAAGATATTTGTCAGACGAAGACTGGTGGTTTGAAAGATTCGGCAATGACCCTGTGTGGGGAAATAGCAACAAGCCAAAATAATACTTTATTGCTCGAAAAAGAAATATGATACATTCCGGCAAGATTTATCACAAGAGACAATATATAACTTCAGGTGAATATGATTACTTTTGGACCAGTCCCTTCCCGAAGGTTGGGCCGTAGTCTGGGGATCAACAACATTCCTCCGAAAGTCTGCCCTTATTCTTGTGTTTACTGCCAAGTAGGCGCTACGACGGAAATGACGCTCGAGCGCCGAGACTTTTACTCACCGGACGAGATTCTGAAAAGAGTTGAAGAAAAGGTCAAAGAAGCCCGAGAAGCCGGTGAAAAAATAGATTTCCTGAGCTTTGTGCCGGATGGAGAACCGACGCTGGATGCCAATCTGGGACAGCACATTGCTTTGTTACGACCGCTGGGTTTTCCTATTGCAGTTATCAGCAACGCGTCTTTGATCCCGCGGGAAGATGTGCGACAGGAACTTGCCCAAGCCGACTGGGTTTCTCTGAAGGCTGACACCGTACAGACGCCGACATGGCGCAAACTCAACCGCCCTCATGGAAACCTTTCTTTGTCTGCAATCCTTGAGGGATCGCTTGTGTTTGCCGAAATGTTCAGCGGAACATTAGTTTCTGAGACCATGCTTGTTTCAGATATAAATGACAGCGAAGCAGAATTGACCGCTGTTGGCGATTTTCTGGGGACATTGAACCCGTCGGCAGCATATATTTCCGTTCCTATCCGTCCGCCGTATCAAACATGGGTCAGATCACCTGATGAAACACGGCTGATGCTTGCGTATCAGATTTTGGCTGAACGGGTGCGGAAGGTAGAATATCTGACCCGATACGAAGGCGAAGCCTTTGCCTCGCTCGGCAACACAGGCGAGGCATTGTTGAGCATCCTTGCCGTTCATCCGATGCGGGAAGATGCGGTCTCGGCTTTTCTGTCCCGGGCAGGAGCAGAGCAGGAATTGCTCATTCATCTTGTTGAAAAAGGACTGCTGACAAGAATCAACTACCGGGGGGAATTTTTTTATATCAGGCACCGGATCAAGCCTGTATGCTGAAAGCGGTATTCTGACTCTGCTCAAGCACAAGTATAAAGGCACAAGCATAAAGAGTAAAACAAGGGCAAAGCAGGTATCATAGAAAGACAGAGCCGCTTCTGCCCCGCATATAGGCTGAGGGGACTGCCGCTGAATTTGTTTTTGGGGTTAAGCGGTAAGGATTTCCTTAATCCTTAAATCTGACCAAGACGTAACTACTCACGGAGAAAAGAGATGGCGAAAACGGCACAGCTTGACATAAAAGCACAGAACATTTCGGAGGCGCTGCGGGATTTTTTCCGTTCAATGCTTCAATTGGAAGAAATCAGCGAGATTATGGTTCAGCAGCGTCTGTCTTTAATGGATGGCAGAAAATATCTCGTCATGCCCTCGCTGGTAAGCGATCCTGAGCGTTTAGACGGCGTTGACCCGCTGGCGCCGGTTTTTCCCATGAATGCGGCAAGGATCGTATCCCGGCTGACCCGCAAGCAGAGCGGCGGCAAAGTTGCGGTCGTCCTCCGTCCCTGCGAGATAAGGGCATTCGTGGAATTGGTGAAGTTAAAACAGGGACATACCGATGATATTTTCATCATAGGATTTGACTGCCCGGGCGCTTATAAAAATACAGATTACTTCCGTCTCCTTGAACAGCATGGAAAAGGACTGAGCCAAGAATTTTGTCAGAATGTTTTTTCAGGCAAGGGGTCCGTCATAGGAGATAAAGACATTGCAGCAGCATGTAAAGCCTGCGAGCATCCCATTCCCGAAGGTGCGGACATCGGCATCGGGCTTTTCGGTGTTGACATCACATCTCATCTGCTGATTCAGGCATTGACGCCGAAAGGTGAAGAACTTTTCGCCAAACTCAAGCTTTCCGAATCAGACGAACCGCAGAAACGCCAGTCAGCAATTGCCGAGACAGTGGCGGCTCGTACAGCATACCGAGACAAAATGTTTGCTGAAACCGATGAAGCCGTAAACGGCGTGGAAAAGCTGACCGCATATCTCGCAAACTGTGTCAATTGCTACAACTGCCGGGTTGCCTGTCCGGTCTGCTACTGCAAGGAATGTGTTTTTGTCACAGATGTCTTCAATCATGAGCCGGCGCAATATCTGCAATGGGCAAGGCGAAAAGGCTTGATAAAAATGCCCACAGACACGCTTTTTTATCATCTCACCCGGCTGGCGCACATGAGTACAGCCTGCGTGGGATGCGGTCAATGTTCCAATGCCTGTCCCAATGACATTCCGGTCATGGAGTTGTTTCGCACCGTTGCCTATCGCACACAGAAAGCATTTGACTACGAGGCAGGAAGAAGCACGGAAGAGGCGCCGCCGCTTTCCGAATTTCGCGAGCATGAGTTCGGAGAGGTGGTGGGGATAAATTAGAAAACGGGCTATTTTTTCTGCCACGAATGGACACGAATTTTTTCACGAACTGAAGCACACGAATTTTTTTAGTATAATATGAATAAAAAAGAAATTGCCACGAATTTTATAAAAATATTTTCGTGCTTATTCGTGCCTCAATTCGTGTTCATTCGTGGATAAAAATTGACAATACTAAGGAGTCAAATCCGATGAAAAGAAAAATCGGCACAGCATTGGTTGTCGGAGCCGGTATCAGCGGCATCCGCGCCGCACTTGATCTGGCAGAATTCGGATACGGCGTGATGCTGACAGACCGTTCCCCGCATCTGGGCGGAATTCTCAGTCAATTGGACTACCAGTTTCCCACAGACCGTTGCGGTATGTGTAAAATGCTCCCTCTCGTGGATCGGGATGCCTCATCTCAGTATTGTCTCCGAAAGGGTCTTTTTCACGAAAATATTGAAATTCTTCTTTCCACAGAGCTTGTTTCTCTCGAGGGCGAACCCGGACATTTCAAAGTCATGCTCCGGGAAAAACCCGGGTGGATTGATCCCCAACGATGTATGGGTTGCGGTGAATGCGTAAAGGTTTGCCCCGTGCAGGTCCCGGATGAATTTAACGCGGGTCTCTCATCTCGGAAAGCCGTTTATCTTCCTGTTCCTCATGCGATTCCGAATGCCTATACCATTGATATGGCTGCCTGCACGCGCTGCGGTGAGTGTGAAAAAGTCTGCCCGACAAAGGCCATCCGACTCTCTCAGCAGGAGCGTAAAAAGTTTCGGATTCTGGTCGTGGATGACGAACTTATCGTCCGTGATTCACTCAAAGAATGGCTTGAAGATGAAGAATTTACAGCAGATATGGCAGGCTCCGGGGCTGAGGCATTGGAACAGCTTTCAAAGCAGTCGTATCAGTTGATGCTTTTGGATATAAAAATGCCCGGAATGGACGGTGTAGATGTTCTGAAAAAAGCGAAAGAACTTCTTCCCGATCTGAATGTGGTGATGATGACGGCTTACGCAACGGTGGAAACCGCTGTTGAGGCGATGAAAATCGGCGCGATGGATTATCTCATCAAACCCTTTGACCCGGATACGCTGATTCCCAAAATCATCCGCATCTACCAAGACCTTGAAGCAGTCAAAGGCAGGGAGTTGGAAGTCGGCGCAGTTGTGCTTTGCGGCGGTGCCTCATATTATAATCCTGCTGAGGGAAAAAACACCTACGGCTACGGCGTTTATCCCAATGTGGTGACAAGCCTTGAATTTGAAAGAATTTTCAGCGGCACGGGTCCTTGTGAGGGGCAGTTCCTGCGGACCTCGGATGGCAAAGCCATTCGCAAAATCGCATGGATTCAATGTGTAGGCTCACGGGATTTGCAGGCTGATGCGGATTTCTGTTCCAATGTCTGCTGCATGTATGCGATCAAAGAAAGTCTCATTGCCAAAGAAAAGACAAACGGAGAAGCAGAAACAACCATTCTCTACATGGACATGCGGACTTTCGGAAAATCCTATCAGCGATACCGAGATCGGGCAGAAACAGAGTACGGCGTCCGTTTTCAGCGGGCGCGGGCGCATTCTGTGATGTCAGATGAGAAAAATGATCCGGTGATCCGTTACATGGAACATAACGGAGACATTCATGAAGAGACATTTGATATAGTTGTACTTGCCACAGGTCAGAGACCCGCAGCCGGAACAAAAGAACTCGCGGAAATGCTGGGGATCCCTCTGAATCACTGGGGATTTATGCAGACAGAAGCCTTTTCCATGACCCGAACTGCACGGAACGGCATCGTGATCGGCGGCGGATTTTCCGGTCTGAAAGACATCAGCGAATCAGTGACGCAGGCGAGCGCAGCGGCTTTAACGGCTTCCCGTGTGATCCATTCCGCCGGCGGAAGTCTGATACCCGAACCCTCCTCGTCCGCCGGTCAGGAATTTCGGGATGTCACACGGGAAATCCCCAAAATTCTGGTTGCGATCTGTACTTGCGGGGAAAAGCTTTCTGTTGACCGGCAGCAGCTTGTTCGGGAACTGAAATATGATCCTGCGGTAGATCAGGTCGTATTTCTTGAAGAAATCTGCACGGCTCAGGGCTGGGAACGTCTTATTGAACTTACAGAAAAAAGCAAAGCAAATCGCCTGCTTGTGGGCGCATGTCTCCCCTATATCTTCAATCGGAAATTCCGGGAAATTGCTCTGCGCACGGGGCTGAATCCCGCGCTGATAGAAGCGGCGGATGTGGCGGGGTCAGGGGTCAGGGGTCAGGGGTCAGAGGTTGGGAGCGGTTCCCCCTCACCTCTCACCTCTTACCTCTTATCCCTTTCAACCGCTATTGCCAAACTCAAATGTGCAGACCCCTATCCTGTTGCAACGATTCCGATTTTTCAGCAGGCATTAGTTATCGGGGGCGGTATTGCGGGAATGACTGCCGCGCTTGCTGTCGCAGATCACGGTTTTCAGGTTTTTCTCGTGGAGAAAGAAGCGCAGTTGGGCGGAAATCTGAACTGGCTGAGAAAAACGCTGGAAGGCTATGAGACAAAGACGCTTTCAGATGATCTTATCTCCAAAGCGGAAAAGCATCCGCTGATTAAAATTTATAAACAGACAAAAGTTATCGGTGCATTCGGTGAAGTCGGGCGTTTTCATACTTCGCTTGAAGATCATGAGAGAAATGTTCATACACTGGAACACGGCGTCGTCATACTTGCTGCCGGCGGAACTGAAGCGACTACTGCTTCTTACGGCTACGGGACGAGCAAAGCCATTGTCACCCAAAAGGAATTGGAGCAGAAACTTGCCGACAACACGGTTGATCCGACTCGATTAAGCTCAGTTGTCATGATTCAGTGTGTGGATTCCAGAGAGGAACCCCGAAATTATTGCTCCCGTGTGAGAAAAACCCGGAGATTGCGGTCTATGTGCTGTATCGGGACATGATGAGCTACGGCTTTTCCGAGACATATTATACGCAGGCACGAAAGGCAGGCGTTATTTTCATCCAATACGAAAAGGAGAAAAAGCCGGTTGTTACGGTTTCTGACGGAACGGTACAAGTGACAACGACTGACCCGATTCTCGGACGTGAAGTTCAGATAGAGACGGATTTGCTTGTGCTGGCTACGGGAGTCATTCCCAATCTCTCAAAAGAACTGGCAGTCGCATTCGGTGCAGATACAGATGGGGACGGCTTTTTCCGTGAAGCGGAATCCAAGTGGCGGCCTGTGGATTGTCTCAAAGAAGGAATTTTTGCCTGCGGTCTGTTCCATTCACCGCGTTCTCTTACGGAGTCTGTTGCCGGTGCGGAGGCGGCGGCACAGCGTGCATTGCGAATCCTTTTCCGCAAGTCATTGCCTGCCGGAAAAGTCGTGGCAAAGGTTCGGCACAGTCTTTGTTCTTTGTGTGAGCGATGTATCTCGGCATGTCCTTACGGCGCCCGAATCCTTGATTCGGAATTGGAGCAGGTCAGAGTCAATCCGGTGATGTGTCAGGGCTGCGGTTCCTGTGCGACAGTTTGTCCCAACGGTGCCTCGATTGTTGAAGGATTTCAGAAACAGCAACTGCTTGATGTGATTGATGCGGCTGTCAGTTTTTAGCTATTTTTTTTCTCGCAAAGCACGCAAAGTACGCAAAGAAAAAACAGACTGTCATTCCGAGCGCATTCGCCTGTCATTCTGAGCGGAACGAAGAATCTCTTTGGTAGAGACGCACGGCCGTGCGTCTCTACCTGCTCGAAAAGTACGCAAAGAAATTCTTTATAAAAAAGCTTTTTTCCTTTGCGCTCTCTGCGTGCTTTGCGAGAGACAAAAAGTTCTCGCAAAGTACGCCAAGAATTTCTTTATAAAAAAGCTTTTTTCCTTTGCGCTCTCTGCGTGCTTTGCGAGAAATTTCATCGCTTATTTACGATAATATCTGATAAAGGAATTTTCACAATGAAGCGATTAGAACATACTGATGATGTGCTTGCGCCGATTCGGGAGAAGATACAGGCTTGCATTCAGTGCGGCACCTGTACGGCGTCTTGTCCCAACGAATTTGCTATGGACTTTACTCCCCGTCAATTGTGGCGGATGGTACTGACGGGACAGAAAGATGCCATATTCCGAAGCAAAACTTTTATGCTCTGTTCATCTTGTTATTATTGCACGCTGAGATGTCCCAGAGGGCTGCCCCTCACCGAGATGATGGGCGCATTGAAACAGATTGCCGCGAGAGAAAATCTGGCAAAACATAAGCAAAGCATTCTGTTTTACAAAAGCTTTATGGAAAGTGTGCGCCGTCACGGCAGGGTTCGGGAATCAGAGTTCATGACCCTGTATTTCCTTGCCATGAAAAATCCTTTTCTCCCCTTCAGGTTTGCGCTTTTGGGAATGAAACTTATGGCAAAAGGAAAAATTTCTGTTCAGATTCCTTCAGGACAGACCGAGGGAAATTTAGATGCAATATTCCGAAAAGCAGAAGAACTTGAAGGACTCAAAGATTAGCCACGAATAGACACGAATTTTTAAACACGAATGGCACGAAAGAAAGAAAAATACGAAAAAGAATTTCGTGTTTTCGTGGTTAAAAGAATAACTCCCGGAGGAAAGACCATGAAATATCTCTACTATCCCGGTTGTTCGCTGGAAGGGACCGCCGCAGAATATAATCTTTCCACACAGGCATTCATGCAGGCTGTCGGCGCGGAACTCACGGAACTCACGGACTGGATATGCTGCGGCGCGAGTGCGGCAGAATCAACAAGTTATCTCCTTTCTCTCGCGCTTCCAGCGGTAAACCTCGCCATTGCCGAGAACACAGACAAAAACAAAGACATTTTAGTGCCGTGCAGCGCGTGCTATCTGAATCTGAAAAGGGCAGAAGATAAAATCCGAAACGACCGGTCCCTGTCAGAAAAAATCAATATGATTCTCGCGGAAAAAAATCTCAAAGTGAAAGGACATACACGGGTGCGTCATCTGTTAGATGTGATCGTGCGTGATCTGGGACACGAAACCGTGCAAAACCTGCTGAAAAAGCCCCTTACCGGCATGTCGGTTGCGCCCTATTACGGCTGTCAGTGTCTTCGCCCTTATCCTTTATTTGACGACCCGGAAAAGCCGCGTTCCATGGAGCCGCTCATTGAAGCCGCGGGCGCGTCTGTGCATTCATGGGATATGGGCGGAAAATGCTGCGGCGCGTCTCATATCAACACCAAACCGGAAACCGCGCTGCAATTAGTCAGTGAGATATTGAAAGCAGCAAAAGGCGCGGACGCGGTTGTCACAGTATGTCCCATGTGCCAGATGAATTTGGAAGCATATCAGCGAAAAATTTCCTCCTTATGCAATGAAGATTTGAAAATCACAATTCTCTATCTTCCCCAACTGCTGGGACTCGCACTCGGCATCTCGGAAAAAGAACTGCGACTTGATTTGAACCTTTCTGTGACCGACACATTTCGGAAGAAATGGTGTTGAACATCAGGTATAATATTTTTAAATTTTTGAATGTTCAGAAACTAAGTTTTTAAAAAAGACTTAGTTTCTTGTGTCTTGACCCTCTGAGAAAAAAATATATACAAGGAGGTGAATTTATGCTAAAAGATACTGTAATAAATTTTCGCCACAGTCTGATTCCGAAACTTATTTTTCTGGTGGGAATAATTTTGCTGATTTTTATCGTTACATGGGCATATTTTAATATCAAATATAAAGAAAAAATCATGCAGCATATCATGGCAGGTATTGACAGACTGAGCAATACCATCAAACTCGGTACGCATTATGCCATGATGCTCAATTCAAGAGATGACATTAATCAGATCATAAATAACATCGCCAAACAGAAAGAAATTGAAAATATAAGGATTTACAATAAAGAAGGGCAGATAAAATTTTCAAACAGACCTTCGGAGGTTGAGCAGTTTACCAATATTAAAGCAGAAGCCTGTGATATCTGTCACAGAACAGACCCGCCCCTGTCCGAATTAAGCTTAGAGAAAAGAAGACGGATATTTTTTTCTCCCGAAGGCTACCGGCTGCTCGGGATCATCAGCCCTATCTACAATGAACCGAGCTGCGCCACAGATGCCTGCCATGTCCATCCCGGAGGAAAGAAAATTCTGGGCGCATTGGATATGGTAGTCTCACTTGAGCAGACAGACAGAGATATTCTGCATTTTGAAAGATGGATTGTCGCCCTGATGATTGTCGTATTTGTCGCAATATCCGGGATTATTTTTATCGTGATGTTCAAGTTTGTGAGACAACCTATCACAAAGCTGATTGAAGGTACGCGTCGTATTGCAAAGGGAGACTATTTCACCAAAGTTGATATTGAAGGCAAAGAAGATGAGATGGGGCAGTTGGCGGCTGCCATCAATCTGATGGGCAAAGAAATCGGAGAAAAACAGGTTGAACTGAACAAGCAGAAAGAGGAATACCGCCAGCTTTTTGAAGTCGTTCCCTGCTACATTACGGTTCAGGACAGAGATTATACGCTGATTAGATATAACTGTCAGTTTGCTCGGAAATTCAAACCCAAACCGGGAGACAAATGTTTTTATGCCTATAAGGGGCTGAATGAAAAATGCGGGAACTGTCCGGTAGAAAAGACATTTGAAAACGGAAAGTTGAATTACGGCGAAGAAACCGGATACAATAAAGACGGAAAAGTTATACACTGGATGGTGGTAGCATCTCCGATACGGGACACAGAGGGAAATATTGTTGCAGCAATGGAGATGGGGCTTGACATTACACGCAGAAAAATGCTTGAAGAGGAATTGGAAAAATCGGAAAAGAAATATCATGCCATTTTCAGCAATATACCGAATCCGGTTTTTGTTTTGGATGTTCATACACTCAGGATACTCGACTGCAATGAAAGTGTTAAAAATACTTATGGCTATGATAAACATGAGATTATCAATAAGCCGTTTTCTGATTTGTTCAAGCCGGAAGAACGGGATCACTATGCTTTCAAAATCATAACATCGCCCGCGCTGACCCGTGTAACACATTTGCATAAAAACGGAAAAAAACTTTTTGTCAATATCAGAATTTCACCTTCTGAATACGGGGGGCAAAAGGTATTTCTGGTGACATCAAGCGATATTACCAAACGCCTTGAAGCCGAACAGCAGCTCATACAGGCAAGTAAAATGGCGACACTGGGTGAAATGGCGACTGGCGTTGCCCATGAGCTGAATCAGCCCCTGTCGGTCATCAAAACTGCCAGCAGTTTTTTTATGAAAAAGATAAAGCGGAATGAGAAGATCAAAGATGAAATTCTGCTGACTATGGCTTCGGAGATAGACAGCCATGTGGACCGCGCCACCAAAATCATCAATCACATGAGAGAGTTCGGCCGGAAATCGGATATGGAACTCGAAAAGACACAGATAAACGAAGTCATGCACAGGGCTTTTGAAATCTTCAGCCAGCAGTTGAAATTAAGAGGCATAGAGGCGGTCTGGGAACTTGAGGAAAATCTGCCCCTTGTCATAGCAGACCCCGGGCGTATGGAGCAGGTATTCATCAATCTTCTTATTAATGCCAGAGACGCTATTGAAGACCGATGGGAGATGTTTTCAAAAACTAATGAAAACAATAATATGAGAGAACGGACAAAACGGATTTACCTCAGAACCCGCTCTGAAAACAAGGAAGTTGTTATCGAAGTGGAGGACACTGGAAAGGGCATTCCGCCGGAGATTCTGGATAAAATATTTGAGCCTTTTTTTACCACAAAAGAGGTGGGCAAAGGAACGGGGCTGGGGCTTTCCATCAGCTACGGTATTGTCAAAGACTGCGGCGGAGCCATAAGCGCTTCATCCGACAAAGAAAAAGGGGCATGTTTTACCATACGTTTTCCCTTACAGGGGCAGGCTGCTGCCAGTCCGAACCCTTGATTAAAGAGATATTATCGGAAATAAGCGGGTGCCCCCTTTTTATTAAAACCGATATTAAAATCGGTCTCGCAAAGACCGCAAAGGGCGCAAAGAGAAGTAGAGCGACCCAAGCTGAGAACAGATCAAATCGCTTCTGAAGCGCCCCGGCTGAGAACAGACAAAATTCGCTTTACAAAACGGGAGCGCTCTCTGCGTGCTTTGCGAGAACCCTTTTTTATTTCCGATAATGTCTAATATTCGTGTTTTTTCATTCGTGCAAAAATTTGTGTTCATTCGTGGTTCATAATGACAGACGACATCTACATAAAATACAGCCAGATCGGAGATATTTTTGACTGCCTTTCGCTGGGTGTGATTGTTTTAGACAAAGAACGCAGAATTGCTTCAATCAACCGTTCTGCCGAACTGCTCACCGGACATAACTCATCTGAAATTGTCGGAAAATATTGCTATGATATTTTTTCGGATTATCTCTGCGGCGGAAAATGCAAGTTTCTTGAAAATCCGAATAGCGACAAAGCAAGTATCTCCGATATTGAGATGACGGATCAGATCAATGAGAAATACAGCATCACAAAAATAGAAGCCCCGATTTTCGGTATAGACAAACAACTCTGCGGCTGTATTGTCGCTTTTCAGGATCACTCGGTTTTCAAAGAACTGATTCGGCGCATCCGCTACGATGATCTCAGACTGAAACTCATATTGGATAATCTTGACATCGGCGTGCTGACGGTTGACCGCAGCAATCATGTCTCCTTTTTCAACACGACGGCTGAAAGCATCACAGGCTTTTCCCGGTCCGAAGTTCTCGGCTTATGTTGCGGAACAGTTTTCGGAAAAGATTTCTGCAAAGATATTATGTCATTGCAGAAGGCGGTTTCCGAAGGACAGGTCTGTTCGGACAAAGAAGGAAAAATTCTCACCCGGAGCGGACATAGTATTCCGGTTCGGGCAAACTACATGACGCTCAAAAATGAGGAAGGACATATTGTCGGCGGCTTGGCAACGCTTTCCGATCTTTCTCTGAAATATCAGTTTGACAGCGTGATAAATGAACGCTACACTTTTTATGACATGACCGGCAAAGACCCGGCAATTCAGCGCATATTTGAGATTATTCCGATCATTGCCGCAACCGATGTGACTATACTGATAGAGGGCCCCACCGGAACCGGAAAAGACCTTCTGGCGAGAATTATTCATCATGCAAGTCCGAGAGCCGAAAAACCGATGGTAAAGGTCAACTGTGCGGCATTGCCAGACAATCTGCTCGAATCCGAGATGTTCGGATATGCCAAAGGCGCGTTTACCGGCGCGGACAGAGACAAGCCGGGCCGCTTTCAGGAAGCAGACGGCGGCACGATTTTTCTGGATGAAATCGGAGACATTCCCCTGCCGCTTCAGGCAAAACTGCTGCGGGTGCTGGAGGACAAAGAGTTCTATCCGCTGGGAAGCAGAAAAACGACAACGGTGGATGTCCGCATCATTTCTGCAACGAACCGGAATCTTGAAAAACTTATCAAGGAAAAGCGTTTCCGGGAAGACCTTTTTTACCGGCTCAATGTGATGCGCCTTGAACTGCCGCCCCTGAAAGAAAGAAGAAGTGATATTCCGATGCTGATTTCTCACATTACGAAACGTCTCTGCGCCGCCAAAGACATCAAAGAGAAAAAAATATCCGAAGATGCGATGGGGCTGCTTTTGAATTATGACTATCCGGGAAATATCAGAGAACTTGAGAATATTCTGGAACATGCCCTTATTATCTGTCAGGGGCAAGTCATCGAGCGCAGACATTTTCCTGTTTCGCTGTTGAAAAAACTTGCTTCTTGGAGTGTCGGCGAAGATAACTCATCTGAACTGCCGAATATGAACAGAGAAGACGAATCAGGCGAAAAACAGTCCATCATCGCCGTACTGAAAAGATACAAAGGAAACAAGAGCCGTGCCGCCCGGTCTATGGGTATTGATCGTTCAACTTTATGGCGCCGGATGAAAAAGTTGGGAATCAATTAGTCAGAATGATTGTATTTTTTTACCGCAAAGGACACAAAGTTCACAAAGAAAGCACTAAGATAACAGGTTATTGCAAACTTTGTGATACCTTTGTGTCCTTTGCGCTCTTTGCGGTTTAAAAACCTGCACACGGTATCAATTAGCTAAAAGATTTGTGAGCCATGAAAGAAAAAATATTGCTGGTGGATGATGAGGAAGGCATTCGGAAAGTGCTGGGCATATCGCTGACAGACAGCGGTTATGATGTGCTTTTCGCAGAAAACGGTGAGGAAGCGATCCGCATTTTCAAAGAACAGCAGCCTGAAATCGTGCTGACCGATATAAAAATGCCCGGCATGGACGGCATCGAAGTTCTCAGGAAAATCAAACATGAGAACCCTGATACGGAAGTCATTGTGATAACCGGTCACGGCGACATGCAGTTGGCAATCAAAAGTCTCAAATACGAGGCAACGGATTTCATCACCAAGCCGGTTGACGACACCCATCTGGAAAATGCGCTTCAGAAATCCCGTGAGCGGATTCTGCTCCGAAAACAGTTGAAATCATACACAGAAAATCTTGAACGCCTCATACAGCAGAAAACCGAAAAGCTTGCCGATGCGGGTCGGATACAGAAAACGACTCAGGCTTCTTCTGAGAAATATCAGCACCTGTTTGATCAGATGCCCTGTTATGTCGCTGTCCTCGGCAAAGATTTGAGGATAACGGCATTCAACCGGCTGTTTCGGGAAGATTTTAACGGAGAAATCGGTTCATACTGCTACAAGATTTTCAAGCGGGCAGATAAGCCATGTGAGATATGTCCGGTGATAAAAACCTTTGAAAACAGACAGTCGCATCAGTCCGAAATGCAGTTGACCGGAAAAAACGGAAAGCAGCGGAATATGGTGCTTTGGACAAAGCCTTTGGGAGATGCAGGCAAAGATGTCTTACAGGTATTACTCATGTTCACCGATATTTCACAACTCATTGATCTGAAAGATCATTTAGCATCGCTGGGGCTTATGATCGGCTCTGTATCTCACAGCATCAAAGGGATGCTAACGGGGCTGGACGGGGGCGTGTATCTCCTTGACTCGGGTTTTTCAAAAGATGATCCGAATAAAGTCTCCGAAGGGCTTGAAATTGTAAAAATAATGGTCGGACGCATCAAGACGATGGTGCTTGATATTCTTTACTATGCAAAAGAACGGGAACTGAACAGGGCGCAGTTAGATGTTCTAAGCTTTGCCAAAGACACGGCAGATGTTGTTGAAGCCAAGATGAGAAATCATCATATCGAATTTGTCAGAGATTTCAACACCTCATCCTTAATGCCTGCATCCGGTGAGCAAAAATTATTTTTCGCAGATGAAGAACAGCTTCGTTCCGCAATCGTAAATATTCTTGAAAATGCTGTTGATGCCTGTACTGAAGACAAATCAAAAACATCGCATAAAATCACATTCGGCGTCCGCGGAGATAAAAACGAAATTGTGTTTGAAATCAGCGATAACGGCATCGGTATGACTCAGGAGACAAAAGAGAAAATCTTCACGCTTTTTTTCTCATCCAAAGCCGTCAGAGGAACCGGCATCGGGCTTTTTCTTTCCGAGAAGATCGTCAGACAGCACAAAGGCTTGATAACCGTAGATTCAGAGCCGGGGCAGGGAACGCATTTTTATATAACTGTTCCTTTGGCGGAAACGGAAGCCTGAGCAACAGAATCTCGGTGATGCGCCTCTGCAATTTTCGTTGTCGTTCCTACGCTCTGACTTCGGCGTGAGTTTCGGCACGCTCAACTGCCAAGACTAACGCGTGGCGATGTTTTTTTATGACTCACACCGGAAAACGGAGCATAAAAACAGCTCCCTGCCCCGGAGAACTTTCAACCGCAACGGTTCCGCCGTGTCGTTGCACAATGCCGTAAAGCGTGGAAAGTCCGAGTCCCACGCCGTAGCCCTCATCTTTGGTGGTGAAAAAAGGTTCAAAAATATGGGGCAGGTCTTTTTCGGAAATGCCTGTTCCAGTGTCTTTTACCGTAATCGCCGCCAAATGCTTTGCCGCATCGTAAGTGCCGGTTAGCGTGAGCGTTCCGCCCTGAGGCATGGCGTCAATGGCGTTAAAAATCAGATTGATGACACATTGCTGCAACTGGTTGAAATCCCCTTTTATATCAGGAATATCCGCATCAATCTGCTGCTCTGTGCGGATATTGCTCAACTCCAATTTATGCCTGCTCATGAGAATACAGCGTTCTAACAATTCTCCGATCTGAACCTGTCCGAAACTCGGGGGAGATTTTCGGGAAAAAGTCAGCAGCCCTGAGACAATCCGGGAACATCTGTCGGTTTCTTTTTCAATAAGTTCAAGATATTGGGAAAATTTTTCCCGGCGGTCTTCTGCAAGAGGACCCCGGCTGAGGATGCGAAGCATGAGACGGCTGTAATTCAGAATGCCTGCCAGCGGATTGTTGATTTCGTGAACCACGCTGGCAGCAAGTCTTCCCAGAGACATCATTTTGTCCTGATGAAGAATGCGCGCCTGATCTTCCACCTCGCGTTCAAGGCGTCGGATTTCCCGAAGGTCACGGAAAAAGCAGACCAAGCCGCTTTTATGCTCCTGATTTTTCATCACAGACGCCGAGACCTGAACCGGAATCCGCTGTCCGGCTTTTCCTTTCAGCGCGGTTTCAAAGAGAAAAAGCCGGTCGGGTCCCCCGTATTTCTCGCTTTCGATTTCTTTTCTGAACCGTGCTTCATCTTCAGGAAAAAAAAACTGGCTGAACGTCATTTTCTGAAGTGCCTCTTTTTTGGCATAACCGACAATCTGTTCCATGCTTCTGTTGAAGGTGACGACTTTTCCCTGCACATCGCATCCCATGATGCCGTCCATAGAATTTTCGATGAGATTATTCTGAAATTTGAATGTCTCCATGAGTTCGCGAGTAGTTTCAGACCATCCTTCTTCCAAAAGCGCTGTGTAGTCTTTGATCTGCTTTCTGGAAGTGCAGCGATGTTTTGCCCGCTCCAGCGCAAGGTGCAGCGCGTCACTGTTAATCGGCTTTGTGATAAAATCCGAAGCGTCAAGTTGCAGGGCGCGGATGGCAAGTTCCATTTCGCCGAAAGCAGTCGCGACAATCACTTCAATGTCAGGATACAGCTTTTTGACCGTCTCCAATACCTGAATACCGTCCATTCCCGGCATACGGACATCGGTAATCACAATCTGGGGAGAAAAGTTTTTGCACAGATTTATTCCTGCTTCGCCGTTGGGAGCGGTCTGAACCGAATACCCCGCATCTTCGAGGCTGATGGCTGTTACCTTGCGAATGCCTTCTTCGTCGTCAATCAGAAGGACTTTCCAATCTGCGGACTGTGACATCTGAAATCTCCGTAGTGAGAAATGAAAAATGAGAAATAATTTGGGTTGTTATCTCTTGCTTGTTATAGTTTCAATGGTCATCTGCGATTTTCGGTAGGGGTAAGCCCCCGTGCTTACCCTGTTACTTACCCCCGCAACAACAGCAACATGATGATAAATAAGGGCAACTACAGGGGGTTGCACCTACGGTTGACATGATGATAAATAAGGGCAACCGCAGGGGATTGCCCCTACGGTTGACATGATGATAAACAAGGGCAACCGCAGGGGGTTGCACCTACGGTTGAAATCCTGAATTATATCCTTCAACAACCAACAGCTTATTCCCCTAACATTCCGTTTTTAAGGTCTTTATCCGCAGGTTTTTCTCCCAGCCAGATGCCGAACACCGCTTTTTTGAAATCCAGCCCTTTGATTGTGCCTTTGAGATTTCCTTTGATATAAACGCTGACGCCCTCTCCCGGCACATAGACAACATCGTAAATATCTCCTTTTTTGGCTTCTTCCGTGAAAAAAGCATTGAAGGCATCTGCCTCTTTCTTTATGGGCGAGATGTTGCCGCCGGTCGCATTTTCAAAGCCTTCATTCCATGCGGCAATCAGTTTGTCTGCCGATACGCCGTCATAAATAAAGTGCATTCGGATTGCCATTGCCTCATCTGCCGAGACAATCTTCTGTGCGTCTTTATTTTTCTGCGTCAGATACAGTCCCCCGGCATAGACCTTGACGAACAATTTCTTTCGCAAGCCAGCGCCGTTCAGCAGCAGTTGATTTTTTCCGGCTGTAAGCGAATCCGGCAGATTCACGCCGCCGATGTCCTTTGCCGCAGCGGATGACGCCGCCAGAAATACAGCCAATACCATTACAAACAGTTTTTTGCTCATTCTTAACTCTCCTTTTTAAAAAAATGAATTTTCAGCCGAGCGATAAATCGCCCGGCTGATAGCGCAAGCACGCTCAAGCGTGCTGTGTGCAGCCGGGTAACTTTCACATTTTTTATTCTTGTATTTCAGTATATTAACCTATTAACAAATAAAGTATTCTAAATTAAAAGCAGTATGTTGTCAAGCTTGGTTTTAGAAGTTCAACTTTTTAATCTGTCAAGAATTCATTTCTTGCCCTGAATAGAAAAAATACCTATGTTTTCATAATGTTAAGTTCATTTTTTTATTTGTAAAAAATTTGTGTACATTCATAGCAAAAAATTTACCACGAAAGCACGAAAGATATGAAAAACACGAAATTCTCTTTCGTGCTTTTCTGATTTTCATTTCGTGCTTTCGTGGTTCAAAATTTGTCTGCATTTCTGGCAAAAAATTTACCACGAAAGCACGAAAGATATGAAAA
>JAIFKL010000300.1 GCA_020049595.1 Desulfobacteraceae bacterium | reverse complement strand
AAAATCAGACATTCCATATTAACGAAAACTTAACTGCATATCAACAGAATTGTGTTTCAGTTCAATTGTTGACAGATTTTATGAAAAAATGCTATCAGATGTCAGATTTATGAAAAAGCAGGGACATGCCGCCGCCGGTGCCTCTGCAACCCTTAAACGGAGGATTTATGCAAAAACGTCTTATTCTTTTCGCTTTGTTTTTTTCTTTTATGTTTATTCAGTTGAATCCGGTCATTGCACAGGATTTGATCCGGGTCACGTCTTCTCCCAATCCGGTGGGATCAGGCGCGAGAGCCGTGGGCATGGGCGGCGCATTCATCGCTGTCGCGGATGACGCCACCGCAGCCTCCTGGAATCCCGGTGGATTGGCGCAGTTGAAAAAGCCGGAAATCTCTCTGGTGGGGACTTGGTTTAATCGCATAGAAGATGACAGGCTCGGCGTCACGCCCGAATCGGAAGAAACCCAGCGTTTTTCCCAAGCTGACATCAATTATTTCAGCCTTGCCTGTCCTTTCAATCTCCTTGAGCGGAATATGGTTATTTCCTTGAATTATCAGTATCTTTATGATTTTACCCGGACAGGAAGTTTTTCAACAGAAATTCTGACAGATGAGTTTCAGGCAAATACGACGGCGGATTTTCAGGAAGACGGCGGGCTTTCCGCGCTCGGTCTTGCCTACTGCATTCAGATTGTGCCGGATTTTTCTTTCGGTTTTACTTTAAATTTCTGGAATCACGGTCTTTTCAACAATACATGGACGGAAAAGCTTCACACCCGAAATTCCCAGACCGTGAAGACAGATTTTCTTTCTTCGGAAGAATCGGAAGAAGATGTACCGGATTCCCTTACCGTCACGGAAGATTATACCCGTTGGAATCGTTATGATTTCAGCGGATTCAATGCCAATATCGGCATTCGCTGGCGCATCAGCGACAAACTCACACTCGGCGCGGTGTTCAAAACGCCTTTTACCGCAGACCTCAAGCGTGAAACCGGCACAGAGACCAGGCAACTGCTTCCGGACGGACAAGAAATTCGGGATACGCCCCAGTCAGTGACGCATGATGAGGAATTGGACATGCCCATGTCTTACGGCATCGGCGTTGCTTACCGTTTTTCGGATGTTTTTACCGTATCGGCAGATGTTTACCGCACCGAATGGGATGATTTCGTTCTCACGGATTCAGCCGGGAATGAGGTCTCGCCCGTCACGCAGCGGCATCCTGACGATTCGGACATTGACCCCACGCATCAGGTGCGTGTCGGTGCGGAATATCTGTTTATCTCTCCGAGTTCCGATTATGTGATTCCCCTTCGCGGCGGCATGTTTTATGACCCCGCGCCCGCTGCCGGCAGCCCGGATGATTTTTACGGATTCAGTCTGGGTTCCGGGATTGCCAAAGGCAGATATGTCTTTGATATTGCGTTCCAGTGCCGGTTCGGAAACGATGTTTCGGAGTCAAAAGTTCAATACTATGATTTTGCTTTTTCCCAGGACGCGCAGGAGTATATGATTTACTCATCGCTGATTGTGCATTTTTGACCCTGATTTTGACCCTGATTTGCAGGATTAAAGGATTTGCAGGATTTTTGTCAAGCCTTTCAGAAAATTGCCGAGGCTCCGGGAAATCTGAATGAATTGTCAGGAGGAATTGGAAAAAGACAAATCTTTTCCGGATCGGATGTTTTCCCGTTCCGGTGATTTGAACTGCCTGAAACAGAAGCGTAATCAGACCGCAAAGACTCTGGGACAACTGAACAGAGAGGAATCTGTTGAAATTCCGTTGGAGACCTTGAGACAGATTGAGTCTCTGTTCAGCCATACTTTTATGCTGCGCTCAGTCGGTAAAACGCCCAAACTAAAAATAGATGAAACCCGTTATACTGAGATTCTTCGCCGCGCTCAGAAGGTTGTTGAGCCTGTCGAAACAATGACAGATATCGACTTCATCACCTATTCTACACCACTACCATAAATTTTACCGAACCGGCGATACAGCCGTTTAAACGGCTCTTTCCAGTTCTGCATAAAAAGCGACATAAATCCTCCGATTGTGGTTGCTGCGCCGATTCCCACAGGACATCCGGGCTGTCCGCAGAAGGGACATACCGATGTGACGGCAATCAGACCGGTAAACCCCAGCCACCATTTGCAAAAATGTATGATTCGTGAAAACACAGAATGGCGGTGATGATTTTCTACAGAGATATTATTCACTTGAGGAATATTCCTTTCAATGATCCAAATGAGATTTCATCCCTTTTTGCTGCTGAATCTCCAGCCGCTTGACAAACTCTTTTATCAGATGAAAGGCTTCGGCTTTATCCTCATCAATGATAACCGCCTTCATTCGCATAAAGTCTTGTTCTGTCAATGACAATACTTTTTCCGGCATAACATATTTCCTTTGATTATCCTGAAAACTGCTCTTTCTGACCGGGGCCGTAACAGGCCTCGAATACCGGCACTCAATGACGCTGAAGTGCTTTCTGCACCTGCTTTACAACGCTTTCTTTGATAAATTCAAGTGCTTTTTCTGCATCATCATCCAAAGAGATGGCTAAAATCTGTTGCACCTGAGATGGACTCAGTTCAATATTGACCTGTTTTAAATTCATTGCCTATTCTCCTATCCTTCGGTTTTCAGCTCATTACGACTTTCCGAATAGCAGTTAAAGAGCAGAAACAATGCAGTTGCCAAAAAAATACAATCCCTAAGCACTGTCAAAATCATCGAACTACCTTCAATTGTCTGAACACTTGTGCTGAAACAGCCGCAATGTATATTCAGACCGCGAGCCAGATTAAAGATAAGTGCGCTCATAAAAATCAGCAGCAGGAGGGCGATGATAAAGAGCGAACCGGGTATCCATTTTCCGAAGATCAGACAGACGCCCGCACAAAGTTCAAGACATGGGAGTACTACCGCTGTGATATTAATGAGTTGATCCGGCAAAATCTGATAATTGAAGATTGCTTCCGCAAATGCCGCCGGATGAATGATTTTATCTATGCTGGCATAGACAAAGACAATTCCCAAAGCGATCCGCATTGCTATAATAATCCGTTTTTTTATCATTTTGCACCTCCGCAGGATATTTCACAAAGCAGGCTCCCGTTGCCGCAGGTTTGAGTCTCAAATTGCAGCACTGCATGATCTATACCGAAATGATGAAAAAGTTCTTCCCGAATTTTTTCGGCAAGTTGTTCCGTTTCACTCAACAGCCGGTCAGTAATCACAATATGAGCGGAGAAAGCAATATTGACGGAACTTGAATTCCACGCGTGAAGATAATGAACGCTGCAAATATCCGGCATCTGTTCTAAAAATTCTCTGATTTTCACAATATCTATATGTTTGGGTGTTGCATTCATCAGAATCCGTGTGGCTTCTTTCAGCACAGACCAGCAGTTTTTCAGAATAAAAATAACAATGAGAAAAGAGAGCAGCGGGTCTAACCAATACCAGGGCTTGAATATCAGAACTGCTCCGCTGATCAGAACCGAAACAGAAGTCAGAAAATCTCCTACCATGTGAAGAAACGCGCCGCGCACATTCAGGCTGTGTTTTGAATCCCGGTGAAGCAGCCATGCGGATAAACCGTTTCCGATAACTCCGATAAGGGCAACCCACATAACCAACTGACCTGAAACCGGAACAGTGTTCTTAAAACGGCTGATTGCCTCATAAATGATAAATACAGACGCGCCTGCCAAAATGATCACATTGATCAGCGCCGCCAAGACTTCAGATCGTCTGTATCCGAAGGTGTTGCTGACAGATGCCCCTTTTTTACCAATAATGTAGGCAAAATACGAGATCAGAATAGCAGTGAAATCACTGAAATTATGGATGGCATCGGAAATCAGCGCAACGCTTCCGGCATACAGTCCGCCGACAATCTGAACAGACGGAATGATAAGATTCAGCACAAGCGTTGCCAACAGTCTTGCTCCGCCTGTATTTTCGGCGATTTCAGCATGATGATGACATGAACCGTGATCGTGATCTTTTTCATGATCATGATAATTGCAAATATGATTCTCCGGTTCACAGCATTTTTTTGGTTCATTATTTTCAGCTTTCAATGCCTTCTTTTCCTCCGGTTTCTGTCGGAAACTGATTCTGCACCCAGACCGACCAGCCGTTCACAAGAACTTTCACATCTTTAAACCCCAAATCAGTCAGCATCATTGCCAACTCCTTGCTGAGATTGCAGGTTTCCCCGTCGCAATAAGTAATAATTGTTTTATCTTCCGGCAGTTTTTCCGATATGTTCTGAAAATATTCATCAAAGGAAACCCAAGGCAGATTGACGGCGCAGTCAATATGACCTGCCTGATAGTCTTCCGGTGAACGTGCATCAAGAACAATTGCTTTGCCGTCAAGGCAAAGCTGTCTTGCATCATGAACGGAAATCTCAATATTTTCGCCCGTATCGAGCGTCATCTGAGATTTGACTGACCAGTCGCCGATAAGCGGCACCCTGTCAGAGCGGACAGAGTTGATGCACACACCGATGACTGCCGAGACAAAAACAACAGCAACTGTCTGATAAATGCAACGACAAACAAAGTTTTTATTTTCCATAACCTATTTAACATATCGCTGTTATTGATAAAATTCCTTCCCGTATCCGCGTCTCATATATTCGGAAAGACCGACCATGCCGTCCACCAGATATTTTGAACTGAAACCTTTTAATATCAGATACATTCTGACCATTTCGGCTCTGTCATAATTGGTGCAGACCGTAACGATAATCTTGCTTTTGTCGAGTTCGACGAGTCTTTCGGGAAGTTCATTGATCGGAATGTGTCTGATAAACTTCAGATGATATTCCTCATGTTTTTCCAAAGTTCGGATGTCAATAATTTGAACTTTCTTCTGTTGATAAAGCTCAAGCAGTTCGGGAATCCTGATCTTCATATCCCTGCGTTCACTATTGTCAAATCTTTTCAGATAATCATCAAAAGAGATGCTTTTCAGTTCATCATCGGCATACACAGATGATGTCATCATAAGAAAATAAATCATAATAATTTTAAGCAGTTTTCTCATACACCCCTCTCATAAGCAGCAGGAAAAAAATAACTTGCTGATTTTTAATATATACTGATCCAATTTTGGTTTTTTTGCCACAGACACACACAGACGGACACAGACAGATATCCGAAAGAAGAAGAATATATGTATCCAAAAAATAGCTGCAAAAAAAACAAATTTGGATTAGTATATATGCTGTATTCCGTTTTCAGAAATATCTGTCTGTGTTCGTCTGTGTGTGTCTGTGGCAAAAAAACAAAAGGTGGATCAGGATAAAAGATTCCAAACCGTTTTTGCATAAATGCAGAACGGGTTTCAAACCCGTTTTGCTGACGGTAGTTCAGGATAAAAGATTCCAAACCATTTTTGCCGCAATCCCCAAAAGCACAATACCGATAATCAGCTTGACCTGTTTGCGGTTCAGTTTGTCAGTCATAAGCCACGCGCCTGCAACCGCTCCCAAAGCTGAAGCGATTGCGGTAAATCCTAAAAGCGGGAGACTGATATTTCCCAAAGAAGCATGTCCGAGAAAACCTGAAAAAGATGAAAAAATTACGATAAAAGATGTTGTGGCAGAGGCTTTTTTCGGATCATACCCCAGCCAGACCAGAACCGGCACAATAAAATTTCCGCCGCCCACGCCCAAAAGACCGCCGAGAAATCCGGCAAATCCGCCGACTGCGAGTCCGTAAGCCATTTGTCCGGTTTTTTCCGCTTCTGTCTCCTTTTTCCGGGGTTCATAAAAAAGCATCATTCCAGCAGCAAACAGCAGAAATCCCACAAAAAGCCATAGCAGCAGTTCCCGGTCCAGCCCTTTGCTCACATAAGCTCCTAATGGTGAAAGAACGGTTGCGACAATCAGAATCGGAACAGCAACTCTCCACAAAATGAGCTTTTTCTGAATAAATCTGTATGAGGCAAATATCATTGCAACAGAATTAAGAAGCAATGCTGTTGCCATTGCCATATAAATATCTATGCCGAGTCCGATGAATACAGGAATCAGAATAAACGCCGCTCCCACACCGGCAATAGTCAGCAGCGTGGTAAAAATAAATGTTATGACACCTGCAACAGCAGTAATTACCATGAATGCTCCTCTTCTCAGTTTATTGATAAAAGCGGCTTCTCCGAATTTTTCACACCGTTCCCTCAGAAACCTCTCCCCGAAGACAGTGGGAGGTGAACTGTATAACTCCTAAAATTATCGCCCGTAACCGGCGCACGGAATACACATATGTTTGTCTCCGACCACCCGCAAATAGGCAACAGAAGTCAATTCACCGCAATTGGAGCATGGTTTCATTCCCATGAGTTCGCCATAATCTTCAAAAGGATGCGGCTTGACTTCGCCGACAGAAAGCACTTCTGTTTCCGGAGCGTCCCACAAAATATTGACCAGTTCATAGGCTTCTTCCTGCGGAATCTGAGTCGGCGGAACGCCGGCAGCGCGCTTTTTCATAAAAGAGGATTCAGAAATCATCTTTTGCCTTCCGGGCTTATAAGAAACCCTGACGGATTTCTCATTAACCACGTCAATCAAAGTGATTGCAAGTTTTCCCCAGCCTGCTTTTTCAATATTACCCTTGCCGAGCGTGCATCCGGTGCCGTATTGAACGCCGTCTGCAAAACACCGGGCACCGTGATTGTTGCCGATTTCTACAATACAGTACAATTCTCCGGCTATTCCGGTACGCACAACACCCAGTTCACGAAGCGCTGCAATACTGGCGCGTAAACCCATAGCACTTGCCCAGCAGACATGTCCGTGAAATTTGAACATCTCTTCCAGAATTTGTTTTGATTCCATTAGCAATCTCCTTATTTTTTTAACCGCAAAGTAAAACGCTAAGTTCTTTTCTTCCAGATTCGCCAAAGCCCTGTAATCATAATGACAGTTGCAACAAATACATCTCTGATTCCCAGATTTGATTCAGCTTTAATTCAAAATAGTTATTTCCGATGGTTTTAAAACCTCTTAGTCTTTATCCTTTTGCAACCCATAATTCTTTTCCTCTGAATGCTACCGCGATTTTCAGAATATCTTTTATTCCTGCAGATTCCAATTCTGCTGTATAGCCGCAATTTTCAATCTGTTCCAGAGCATCCTTTAAAACCTGTTCATGTGCATTTTCTTTTTCGGTTCCGATTTTTTTAAATTCAAGTATAATACCTTTTCCAGCCCGGTCTTTGGGTTTCATCATAAGATCATACCTGCCGTATCCTGATTCACGGTTGGAACGGATTTCGTATTTGCCGGACATCCAGACTAACATTCCCAGCACAAGAGCATGACAGACTTTTTCAGGTTCATTTCCCATATCATGATAACTGACAATCTGTCTGAAGATCATCCTCAGAAGCTGTTCAAATAAAGCGATATTCCCTGTTTCAAGAGCCTGAATCATCTCTGAAAGGCAATTTGTCTCGATTTTTTCGGAAAACCACGCTTTCACCAGATTCCTGTATGCAAGCCGGACTTCATGATTGGGAACAGTCAGTTCCCATGTTTCATCATCTGTTTTCCTTGATGGTTTCAAATATCCGCAGAACAGAAGAAAACTCCAAAGCAGATCATCACGTTTTTCCAAATCTCTTATGACAATTGTTTCATAAACAGGTCTCTGAATACTTTTACCCTCTATCAACTGCCCAAGCTCTTCCCGGATTTCCCTGCCACCCCGTGTTGCCAGACGGGCGATTATACTTGTATCTGCGGTATTGACCCAGTAAGGCATTGCATTTCCCTGATTATCAATATAGCTGATGACAGACCAGGGATTATAAATAACTGTTTTTCCGAAAAGATACCCGTTATACCATTTGGATACCTCTTCATAACTGCTCTGCATATTATATGTTTCAAGCAGATTTTTCACTTCATATTCAGTAAATCCGAATGAATCTGAAAATCTCTGCCCTAAAAGGGTATAAACGCCCATATTGTTCAGCCCTGAAAATATGGATTCTTTTGCAACCCTTAAAATTCCTGTAACAACCCCTTTGAAGAGACGGGGATTATCCTTTAATCCGCCGGAGAGAAAATTTCTCATAAAAAAGATAATATCTTCATAATATCCGCCGTTATATCCTGCATAAAGCGGCGTGTCATATTCATCTATCAGGATAACTACCTGATTATGATAAAAACGGTTCAGATAATTGCAGAGAAAAATCAGAGACCGTTCATAATCTGCGATTTCACCTGATTTATTCAGAATTTTTTCAAAATATATTTTTTCTTCAGCAAAGAGAGTTGTATCTTCCAATAAATATCTGTGCCTTGCATATTCCTCATAAATCAGCAGTTTCAAACTTTCAAAAGATTCTTTCCAGTTACGGCTTTTAATATCTTTGAAAGTCAGCCAGATTACAGGATATTTGCCATGATGAAGTCTGAAAGATTCATGCTCCGTGATGCGCAGACCGTCAAATAACAGTTGCCGGTTTTCACTGCTTTTTTCAAAAAAATAACGGAGCATACTTAAATTCAGAGTTTTTCCGAACCGTCTGGGACGCGGAATCAGCATTACTTTGGCGGCGGCGATAACATCATGAATAAACAATGAATTATCCGCAAAATAATAATTCCCTTCCCGCATTTCTTTAAAATCGGAAATACCGAGCGGCAGACGTTTTTTATTTGTCATGTTTGACCTTTTTTCAATTACTCTTTGCGAAACTCTGCGCCGTACTTTGCGTTACTTTGCGGTTAAAAAACAATTTTACCGCAAAGTTTCGCAAAGTTTCCCGCAAAGTAACGCAAAGTTTTTTTGCCTATCTGAATCAGACTTTATGCACCCACAAAGGGGCTGACGATGAAATAAACAGCAAACATGCCGATGGCAACTCCGGCAGCTTTGCGGAACCATAAGCCGCTCTGCTGAAATTTTCCGTTTTCAAGGATGCGTTTCACAAGAGCCGCTGAACTCCCTGCAACAGCAATCGGAATACAATGTCCGATACCGAACAGGACAATATAAAAAATGCCGATGGCAATTTTCTGCTGAATGGTGATAAAGGCAAGTATCGGCGCAATAAAGCCGAAGGTGCAGGAGCCGGAAAGAATGCCGTAGGCAAGCCCAAGAACGAATGCGCCCGGCAATCCTTTCAGTTTCAGGCGATGCAGCGCGCTGCCGGACATGGAACAGGCGCTCACGCCCAGCATATCAAGAGATACCCAGAGCAGAATTGCCCCGACGGCGATTGTCCAGTAAGGTCCGACTTCGCCCAGCATTCTTCCCAGCAGCGAGCAGATAATGCCGACCAGCGCAATGGTGATAAAAAGTCCGACGGTAAAGGCAACGGCATATTTTGCCGCCTGTCTTGCTTCAAGGGTCTGGTTCTGACCCGCCACATAACTCACAATCAGCGGAATCGAAGCGATATGGCATGGACTGAACACCACGCTGATCATGCCCCAAAGAAAGCATCCGGCAGCGGCAAGAACAACGCCGCCGCTCATCCATTCGTTCACTGTCAGAAATAATTGTTCCAGCATGATTCTGTTTTTTTCCTCTCATAACTATTTCACTCCCAATTTCTCCAGCATGGCAACGATTGCTTTCTTATCCAGAAATCCCACATGACGCCAGACTTCTTTGCCCGTTTTGTCATAAAATATCTGGGTCGGAATCGTCTGAATCCCGAATTTTCTGCCTTCATTCGGATTTTCCCACACATCAATGAAAAGAATTGCGGCTCTGTCTTTATATTCCTTTTCCAGTTCCGCCATAATCGGCGCCATCATTTTGCAGGGAATACATTTCTTTGCGCCGATGTCCACCATTGTCACCATGTCTTTTACAGGGACTTGGGGAATCGCTTCTGCTCCTGCAACAGCGCATATCAGAACTGAAAGAAAAATAAATACAGTTAATCTCAACATCGTTTTTTTCATAAAAATAATCCTTTTGATAAGTTTAGGAGTTACGCACTTGATCTCGTTCCCACGCGGAGGGGGAACGTCCCGCGACCGTTTTCAGAGGACGCGGAGCGTCCGAGCCGCATTACCCCCTTCGCGTGGGAACGAGAGAACAGGCTCTTTATTCACAGTTATTTGCCTATCCATGCTTTAACATCTTCTTTTTTCGGAATTTTACCCACGCTTTTCACCTGCCCGTCAATGACGACCGCCGGCGTTCCGAAAACGCCGTATCCGGCAATTTTCATCACATCTGTTACCTTTTCAATCTGTGCGTCTGATCCTGTTTCCGCAACAGCTTCTCTGACGATTTTTTCTGTCTGCTGACACTTGGCGCACCCGGGTCCCAAAACTTTGATTTCCATTTTTCATTCCTTTATGAGTTACGCGCTTGACCTCGTTCCCACGCTCCGCGTGGGAATGCAGCCCGGACGCTCTGCGTCCGCCTTCCGGAGTGCGAAAATTGTATTTTCGCAAAAATGCAAAAATGGAATTTTTGCACTCCGGAAGGACATTCCCACGCGGAGCGTGGGAACGAGAACTCAACTGCGTAACTCCTATCCTTTTTAATTTTATATATAGCAAAATAGGAATATAACAGTAAAAAAACATCATCGTTTGCAAATATTTTCACGATTCAGCGTCGGAAGTATTTCCATGATCTGCTTAACTTCCGATTCGTTATCCAACCAGTGCCTGAGATTTCCCAAAAGCGTTGCCGCATAGGGATTGCTGTTCCCGTTTTCAAGATAATAATTCACCCAAAGCCCATCTTTTCTGAAACCCACAAGCCCGGCATCTTCAAGAATCTTGAGATGTTTGGAAACTGTCGGCTGTGCGATTTGCAAGCCTGCCTGAATTTCACAGACACAGAGTTCACGGTGTTGCAGCATTTTGATGATTTTCAGCCGATTTTTATCGGAAAGGGCTTTCATGACCCGTACAAATTCTTTCATATCGTCGCCTCGCTGTATATTTCTGAAACGGAATATAGTTGTAAAAAATGTGTCTGTCAAGCCTTTTTTTGCTTCGCCGGATTCACATCTTATGAAAACCTGAAGGAAATTTATTTATTATACTCTTTTTATATTTTCAATAAAATTCATTCTGACGGACTGAAAAAAGCGGATTTGAGCTTTAAAACCTCATTTATTCGGCGATAAACAAAGAATTTGGGATCAAATAGGGGAACTGTTCAAAAGATTATTGACAAATATGCAAAACAAAGGGTATTCTGTATAAATATGACCGTCGGCGGAAGATTACTGAATCTGAAATATCTGTCTGACAATATTGCAAACTAACCCTCTTTTAAGAAAGGAGCCCTGTTTTATGGAGTGGAGTCATCTGATTATTTTGCTGATTCTTTTGGGAACAATGGCAGCGTATGTACCGGTATTTATGTGTCTTTTTTTTACAACTGTTCTGAGCTTTATATTTTTCACCGACCTGCCGCTGCTGCTGCTTGCCCAGACGCTCTTTCGCAGTCTGGACAATTTTGCGCTCGTGGTCGTGCTTTTCTTTATTCTCTGCGGCAACATTATGACCGCAGGGGCGATTGTCAGAAAACTCATCAATGTCGCCAATATTACGGTAAGCTGGCTTCCCGGAGGACTCGGAATGGCAGGCTGTGTCGCCTGCGGTCTTTTCGGCGCGATCTCAGGATCAACTGTCGCCACGGTGGTGGCATTGGGCGGCTTTATGATTCCCGCGCTGCTGAAAAACGGATATGATGAAAAATATACGCTGGGCGTTATGACGAGTTCCGGCAATCTCGGCGTGATTATCCCTCCCAGCATCAGTATGATTCTTTACAGCATGATCAGCAACACATCGCTGGAAGGGCTTTTTCTCACAGGTTTTTTACCGGGTATTATCATCATCATCGCAACCTGTATTTATACATACATCCATTTCCGAAAAGACACAACTATTTTGCGGATGCCGGTGCCGAGCGCAAAAGAAGTTCTGATTGCCCTGAAAGACGCGTGCTGGTCTATCATGCTGATTATCATTATTTTCGGCGGCATATTTTCCGGCGTCTTTACCGCTAATGAAGCCGCGGTGGTTGCCTGCGTCTATGCCTTTATCGTAGAACTTTTTATACACAAGGCATTAAAACTGAGTGATGTAAAAAAGATTACAATCAGTTCTGCGGTCACGTCTGCCAGCCTTCTGATCATCGTATCCGGCGCGACATGCTTCGGCCGTTATCTGACGCTGGAAAACATACCGGGAAA
>JAIFKL010000261.1 GCA_020049595.1 Desulfobacteraceae bacterium | reverse complement strand
GACGAAAGCGACGGCTCTTTCCTGAAAATGTCCCCGACCATCGCTGTTGTCACAAATATAGACAGAGAACATCTTGATTTTTACAAAGACATCGCTCATATAAAAGATACTTTTCTGAGTTTCACCGACCGGATACCTTTTTACGGTCTTGCGGTGCTTTGTTTGGACAATGAACAGATACAGGAGATTATCCCCCGGATAAAGAAACGCTTTACCACCTACGGCATGAGCAGTCAGGCGGATTTTCAGGCAAGAAATATTGTGTTTGAGGGCGCAAAAAGCCGATTCTGTGTTTATCACGGCGGGAAAATGCTCGGCGAAATTGCATTGAGTTTGCCGGGTATTCACAATGTTTCCAATTCGCTGGCTGGCATTGCCGTCGGCATGGAACTGGATATTCCTTTTGATGTGATCAAAGCCGCTTTGGAAAAGTCGGAAGGGGTTCAGCGCAGGCTTGAGATCAAAGGCACGGCCGGGGGAGTCACGGTTGCGGATGATTACGGGCATCACCCCACCGAGATCAAAGCGACATTGCAGGCAGCCCGAATCGTCTGGCCCGAGCGCCGGCTCATTGTCGTGTTTCAGCCGCATCGCTATACCCGGACCCGTGCGCTTTTTGACGAATTTACCCGTGCATTTTATGAGTCTGATTCATTGGTGGTTCTTCCGATTTATTCTGCCGGAGAAAAGCAGACACAAGGCGCGGACGCTAAGGATTTGTCCGAAAGCATCACGGCGCACGGTCACAGGGAAGTTGTTTTCAAACAAGATTTTGCCGCTGCCGTCGCTTATCTGAAAACAATATTGAAACCGTGTGATATTCTGCTGACCCTGGGTGCCGGCGATGTGTGGAAATTGGGGGAAGAAATTTTAAAATTGAGAAGTGAGAAGTGAGAAGTGTTCATTTCTCACTTCTCACTTCTCAATTCTCAATTAAGATGGTTGACAACTCGCTGAAAAACTGGCTGAAAGAAAAGTGGCGCGGCAGGGTGCGGTTTGACGAACCCATGTCAAAGCATACATCCTTGCGTGTGGGGGGACCTGCAGATGTGTACGCGGAACCTGAAACCCGGGAAGAAATGATCCGGCTGATTCAGGAATGCGGGCGACAAAACCTCAGTTGCACGGTCATCGGCGGCGGCACAAACCTTTTGGTAAAAGACAGGGGCATACGCGGCCTTGTAATTTCAATGATGAAATTCGGGTCAGAGATTTGTCCCTCATCTGAAGCTGTTCTGAGCGTTTCAGCAGGAATGAAATTAGGCAGTCTGTGCAGATATTGCATTGACCGGGGATTGGAAGGAATGAATTTTGCTGTCGGTATTCCGGGCACCGTGGGCGGCGCAGTCATGATGAATGCGGGCACCGCGTCGGGTTCAATGCAGGATACGGTGGAATCGCTTGATGTGCTGCACTCCGACGGACGTATATGCCGCCTGCAAAGGACACAACTGCATTTTGCTTACAGAAGTCTGAAAACTTCTGCCTTCTCATTAAAAGCGGGGTTGTCAGATTTTGTTGCACTTGTGTCCGTCAGATTCTGTCTTTGGCCTGCTGACCCGGAAAAATTGAAAAAAGAAGCGCAAAGCATGATGGAAATCCGGAGAAAAAAACAGCCGGTCACGGTTCCGAGCGCCGGATGTTTTTTCAAAAATCCCGCGGCAGGGCCGGGTTCCGCCGGCGAACTGATTGACCGTGCCGGATTAAAAGGAAAATATGTCGGCGGAGCGCAAATATCTGAAAAACATGCAAATTTCATCATAAACCGCAACAGCGCATCTGCCGCCGATATTCTGACATTAGCCGAGATTGTCAGAGAAACCGTTTCGGAAAAATTCGGTATCATTCTGGAAACAGAGGTTAAGATTATCGGGGAATAAGCACGGTCAGGTTTCAGGTGACAGGTTACCGGTAACATGCGGCCTGCAACCTGCAACCTGCAACCTGCAACCTGTTACCTGCAACCTGTTACCTGCAACCCGGGACTTTGGAGAACTGATGACAGCCTACAGCCGCAGCTTTATGTCGGAGATGCTTCGCTCCGCTCAGAATGACATTCGGTGGGCAACAAGTTGCCCACCCTACATGCCTGGACCGGCAATGAGCCGGCAGAAAAGTCAGGGATACGCCAATCCCCTGTCTCTGATGGCAGGAGAGCGCACCCGGGAGCAGTTCATCAGAATGCGATACCGCAACATGCTGTTTAATTTTATATTCCGGGCGGCATATATCATATTAATCAGCCTGTCCCTTATTTTTATGTATGATTTTTTTACGCAGTGGGATTTTTTCAAAACACAGCATATTACTGTAAAAGGCGCAGCCAGACTTTCAGAGGCAGAGATTCTGGAACAGGCTCAACTGTCATCTTATAAGAAAAAAAACATCAATATTCTTTCTGTGAATATTTCCAAAGTCAGAAAACGCCTGCTGGCGCATACATGGATAGCACAAGCCCTTGTCCGCAGAGAATTTCCGTCAAAGATTCACATTGAAATAACAGAACACAGCGCCCTTGCCGTTGTTGATCTGGGTCCTAAATTCGTCATAAATGCAGACGGAGAAATATTTAAAAAGTGGTCTGTGTCGGAAGACAGGGATATTCTGCCGCTGATCACAGGTCTGGCTCCTTCGGATACAGACGATGCCGGCAGACTTTCCGGGCGGGCATTTCAGGCAGTCATGGAAATCCTTCGGCTGGGGCAGCAGCCCGCCATTATTATTCCCAATCGCCTGATCAAAGAAATCCGTGCGGACAGAGAAATGGGCATCACGCTGCAAGTGGCTTTCGGACCCGAGTTCGGAACCGGACGGCTTCTGCCTGCCAGTTACAGGAATACGGACATTCGCCTCAATGAAATCAAAATGGGCTACAGCAATTATCCCGAAAAATACGGGGGCTTGAAAAATGTGCTGTTTTATATGGGAGAAAAACAACAGTTTGTCAATATTGACTCTGTTGATCTGAACAACTTAAATCGCATTGTTGTTGAGGTGAGGGGTGAGAGGTGAATATTTCTCACTTCTCACTTCTCACTTCTCACTCAAAGGAGGTCAGAAAGTGCCTGGACAGGAAGAGATTATTGTCGGACTTGATATCGGAACGACCAAAATGTGCGCTGTGGTAGGCGAAGCATCCGGCAACGAGATAAATATCATCGGAATCGGTACGCATCCTTCTATCGGCCTCAGGAAAGGGGTGGTGGTCAATATCGAATCCACGGTGCAGTCCATCAAAAAGGCTGTGGAAGACGCCGAACTGATGGCAGGCGTTGAAATTTCATCGGTCTATGCCGGTATTGCCGGCGGACATATTACCGGATTCAACAGCAGGGGAATCATCGCCATCAAGGGACCCGAAGTGACACAGCAGGATGTGGAACGCGTGATTGACGCGGCCCGCGCCGTTGCCATTCCTATGGACAGGGAAGTCATTCATGTGCTTCCCCAGGAATTTATTGTGGATGACCATGCCGGCATTCTCGATCCGGTGGGCATGGCAGCAGTGCGTCTGGAGGCAAAAATTCATATTGTGACCGGCGCGGTGACATCAGCCCACAACATCGTCAAATGCGCCAACCGGGCAGGGCTTGACGTCTGCGATATTGTTCTGGAATCCTTGGCCTCCGGCGAAGCGGTACTCACAGACGAAGAAAAAGAACTCGGCGTTGCGCTTTTGGATCTGGGGGGCGGGACCAGCGATCTTGCGATTTTTTCCAATAAAAATATAAAACATACCTTTGTGCTTGCCCTGGGCGGGAACAACCTGACAAACGATATTGCCATCGGGCTTCGCGCACCGCTGACCGAAGCGGAAACGATCAAGAAAAAATACGGCACCTGTCTGAACAAAAACATAAACCCTGATGAAACCATTGAAGTCCCGGGAATGGGCGGACGCAAAGCCCGAAAGCTTTCCCGACAGATATTGGGCGAAATTCTGGAACCCCGCATGGAAGAAATTTTTACGCTGATTCAGCGGGAAATATTCAGAGCCGGAATGGAAAATACCATGGCATCGGGTGTGGTGCTGACCGGCGGCTCCGCGCTCTTGGACGGGGCAACAGAAGTGGCAGAGGTGATTTTCAATCTGCCGACGCGTCTGGGCAAGCCCCGGGGCATCGGCGGACTTGTGGATGTGGTCAACAATCCCATGTATGCCACCGGCGTAGGGCTGGTCTTATACGGCGCGCAGAACCAGCCTGAAAAAAAATTCAGGATTCGCGATTCGAATATTTTCAACCGGGTCATGGTGCGGATGAAAAAATGGTTTAAAGATATAATTTGAAATTTTTATTTGATGTAAACAGACATTTGAGGTAAAAGAAGCGAGAAGTGTTCAATTCTCAATTCTCAATTCTCAATTCTCAATTCTCAATATCACACAGGAGGGGGGAACGATGTTCAGTTTTGCAGAAAACAGCGGAAAATCTGCCAAGATAAAAGTGATCGGTGTCGGAGGAGCGGGTGGAAACGCGATTAACAACATGATTGATTCCAACCTCCAGGGTGTAAATTTTATCGTTACCAACACCGATATGCAGGCGCTGGATATTTCCAGAGCGCAGATAAAAATTCAGATCGGCGACAAACTCACGGAAGGACTGGGGGCAGGTGCCAATCCGGAAGTCGGCAGGGAGGCAGCCCTTGAAAACGCCGAAGCCATCCGGAATGCCCTCAAAGACAGTCACATGGTCTTTATCACCGCGGGCTTCGGGGGAGGAACCGGCACCGGCGCATCGCCGGTGATTGCCGAAATCTGCAAGGAACTGGGGTCTCTGACCGTTGCCGTTGTGACAAAACCTTTTTCTTTTGAAGGGAAAAGACGGGCAAAACAGGCAGAAGCAGGCATTGAAATTTTAAAAGAGATCGCAGACACGGTGATTGTCATTCCCAATGACCGGCTCCGGGGATTGGCGTCCAAAAATGCCAAGATGGTGGAAATGTTCAGAAAAGCAGATGAAATTCTGCTGCATTCCGTCAAAGGCATTACCGACCTGATTTTAATGCCGGGTCTTGTCAATCTGGATTTTGCAGATGTGAAAACCACCATGTCAAAGGCAGGTATGGCAATTATGGGCATCGGCGTTTCAAGCGGCGAAAACCGTGCTGTCGAGGCCGCAGAGCGCGCCATAAGCCATCCACTGCTGGAAGATATTTCCATTTCCGGGGCCAAAGGCGTGCTGATGAATATCACCAGCAGCAGCGACCTGACAATGGAAGAAATGACCGAGGCTTCGGAACGCATATATAATGAAGTGGGAGATGAAGCGGATATCATCTGGGGGGCTGTGATTGACGACAGTCTGGGCGATGAGATGCGGGTAACAGTGATTGCGACGGGCATCGGCACGAGCCGGGAAATCATTGTTCCGGAAAGACAGAGCGTGCATCAGTTCAAGCGGAAACTCAAGAATATCCGAACCTCTCAGGTTGAAAACGACGCTGAGGGAAAAGAACCCGATTATGATGAGCCGGCATTTATCCGCAAAGAAAATCCGCCGCCGTCCCCGCCGCCGCCGACCCAGCCTCAGCAGCAGCCCCGGCGGGATGTTTCCACCGAACTTTACAGGGGCCCCAAGGGCATTGAAATTGACAACAATGATCTGGATATCCCGACTTTTTTAAGAAAAAAAGCGGATTAATCAAGTGAGAAATGAGAAGTGAGAAGTGAGAAATGGAGAGCATCGGCACGCGTCATATTGACAGAAAGCTTAGGGAAAAGAATTCGTTTTTAATAAGACGGGCTCAATTCTCAATTCTCAATTCTCAATTCTCAATCGCTCTTGTCTATCCCAACACCTATCACGTCGGGATGTCGAATCTCGGTTTTCAGGCGGTGTATGCCCTGCTGAATGAGACGGAAGGTGTGGCCTGCGAAAGGGCATTTTTGCCGGACAGCGATGAAACCGGCCTCATCAGGACAACAGAAACAGGCAGTCTTCTGTCTGAATTTGATATGATCGCATTTTCAATTTCTTATGAAAATGACTATTCCAATCTTCCGACAATCTTTGAAAAAGCAAATCTGCCGCCCCTTGCCTCTGAAAGAAACCGTATTTTAACACGGGGCTGTCCGCTGGTGATTGCGGGCGGCGTTGCCTGTTTTCTGAATCCTGAACCTGTTGCGCCTTTTATTGACTGTTTTCTGATCGGGGAAGCAGAATGTCTGATTCCCCGATTTTTCGAATGTCTGCTGCCTTTCATCCCTAAAGGCAGAGATACGCCGACCATACGCAAAACAGTTTTAAAGGCACTTGCACAGCATGTCCCCGGCGCATATATCCCCGAATTTTATCATATTGCTTACCACAAAGACGGCGCAATCAGGGAAGTTGAACTGCTGGAAGATGTTCCTGCAAAAGTGCGGCGGCTTTTTGTAAAAGACCTTTCGCTCACTCCGACATGCAGCAGCATTCTGACGCCTGACACCGCGTTTGACAATACCTTTCTGATTGAAGTGAGCAGAGGATGTGTTCACGGATGCCGCTTTTGCAGCGCGGGTTATGTTTACCGTCCGCCGAGGTTCCGCCCGCTTTCCCTTCTCAAAGAATGTATGCAGACAGGCGCGGCGCACACAGACCGCATCGGGCTTATGGGCGCGGCGGTTTCCGATCTTCCGTGGCTTGCACAACTGTGCAGCGATGCGGAAAATGTCCGAATTTCTTTCAGTTCCCTGCGTGCGGACGCGCTCACACCCGAATTGGTTTCCGTGCTGAAAAACAATGCCGTCAAAACCGCCACCATTGCGCCTGAAGCCGGTTCCGAGCGGATGCGCCGGATCATCAGCAAAGGCATCACCCAAGACGATATTCTCAAAGCAGTTGAAATGCTGACAGCAGGGGGCATTTTGAATCTGAAACTTTATTTTATGATCGGGCTTCCGCAGGAAACTTCCGATGATGTGGAGGCAATTGCGGATTTGTGCAAAAAAATCAAAAGCTGTTTTCTCGAATCCAGCAGGGCAAAACATCGGATCGGGCAAATTACGGTAAATCTCAACGCGTTTGTTCCCAAGCCTTTTACGCCCTTTCAGTGGGCAGGGGCAGATGATGTTCCGACATTGAAAAGAAAGATAACGCAGGTGAAAAATGCTTTGAAACGGGTGGCAAATGTGCGGGTTCATGCGGACATTCCGAGACATGCGCAGATTTCTGTGATGCTTTCACGGGGAGATCGCAGGATGTCGGAAATGCTGCTGTCGGCGCATCACAACAACGGCAATTGGGCAAAAACGGTGAAAGAGGGGTTCGGGGTTCGGGGTCAGGGGTCAGGGGTTTGCCCCGCACCCCGCACCCCGTACCCCGTACCCCACCGATCAATTCCGCCTGACGAATGCCTTCCGTGGGATATTATCGCTCACGGGGTGAGCAAATCTTTTCTTGAGCGGGAATATCAGCGGGCAAAACAGGAGAAAACATCGCCGCCGTGCCGGATGAATGAATGCGGGCTGTGCGGGGTGTGCAAAGATACACCGGCTGAAAGTTTTTACCACGGATGAAAACGACTCAAGCTAAGAAAAGCTTTACCACGAAAACACGAAAGTTTTTACCACGAAAAACACGAAAGTTTTGAAAAACACGACCATCTTATTAAAAACAGGTTTTTTCGTGGCTTTCGTCTCTTTCGTGCTTTTCGTGGTAAAACGTGCTTTCGTGGTAAAGTGCTTTCGTGGTAAAACTAAGTAAAACTAATTCCCGAATCGTCCGGCTGCGGGCTTTTCATTGCAGTCAAACTTCTTGAGGAAAATCACAGATTCATCTGAAATCTCTCCGATAACCTTGAATGTGACAGAAACAGCTTTGCCGCTGCCGCTGACAGGCTGCGAATTGCCCGGAATCACAAGCCTCAGTTCTCCGTCGCCGGCACAGCCGGCGCTGAGTCCGTATTTACGGTTTTCCAATATGCCGCCCCTGAGTGTCGCGCCGGTAAAGGCAAGCACATTCTCATCAAATCCGATGATTATGTCAATGCCTTCAATTTCCGAGACCTGATCCGTAACCAGCGGCACCGTCACCGCAGAACCTATATCCGATGCCTTGATGCGAAATTCGGACAAGGCTTCTTCATAACGCCTGCCGGCGGCACCCGGAACCCAGTCGCCTGTCACATCGCCGAGCCGGACCGCAATAAAATCTTCGTTTGTTTTCGAGGACTCCAGCGGATAATATTCTCTTTTGGCTGAGTAAGATGCCGTATCTCCCTCTGCTGTTTTGGGGACAAATACCCAGTGAATATCCTCGTCATTCAAAGCAGGAACAAGACCCGCCAAATATCTCGCCACCCGTGAAGCATCGGTTCCGGTGATTTCTCCGTTTCTCGTGACATCTGCAGCTATGAGCTGATATTCATCGAAATATTCAAACAGATCAACACCGTAGCGACAGATGCGGGAAGCATCTGTCGCGCTCAGACCGCCGAGGTCATCTGTTTTGGAAGGCGCGGAAAGATAATTTCCCCCGGGAACATCGCTGAAAGCATAATTTCCGTTTGCATCTGTTTCATCGGAAAATGTTTCCGTGTCTCCCTCCATATCAACCTTCACGCCTGAAACCGCTCTGAGATTATAATAATAACTGATATTTCCCGAAACATTGAAGGCATATTTCACAATACTGACCGAGCCGTTTGCGGCAGTCACATTTATCTCGTTGCTTTTCGCCTGCGTGAATGTCAGGTTTGTTTTGTCTCCGGCATCGCCGACAACATTGAAATTCAGATAAGCAACAACGCCCGTGCCTGTAAACAGATTTTTATTGGCGTAAAGGGTTACAGACACGCTTCCCTCTGCGATTTCGGTTGTGACGCCGTAATTTTCGTCTTCCAGAACGCCTTTTGTCAAAGTCGCTTCTGCCGCTTTCAGCACGGTCTTGTCAAAAGTAACTGTAATGTCAATTCCCTCAACAGGCGTGGGAACAGGTCCCGGATTGTCAAGCGTCAGGGCTGCGGAAACAATGCCGCCTTCAAAAGCCTCGATGGTTGCCGGAGGCAGCGCCAATGAGGGCGGATTCGGGACCGGCTCGGCAACGATGCTGACCGAGCCGTTCACCATATCTTCTTCGGCGCTCACTTCATCATCATTGATCTTTGCACGGATAAATTTCAGGTCGGCAGTTTTTCCCGCATCTCCGAGAACATCAAACAGCAGATACGCTATGACGCCGGTGCCTTTGAATAAATAAGTATCTCCGGCAGTGACGGTGAGAACAATTTTTGTGACGTCTTCCGCTTTTACCTTATCCACCTTGTTAAACACGAGCTTATAATCACCGTCTTCCAGAATGCCGCCGTTAAGGCTGACGCCGGCAAATTCCAGAACGGTTTCATTATATGAAATCTCTGCTTCAAGTCTTTCTACGGTCATATTCAGACCGGTATTGTCAAGATTCAAAGGCACGGCAACTGTTTTTTTCGGATAGCCGTTTACATTTGAAGCGATGATCAGCTCGGGAAGCTCGACACGCGGCAGTATTTCAGGCTTTCTGTGAAGATTGAAATTGTTCTGTCCGAATTTTGGCCAGGGAGAATCCGCATAAACTTTCATTGCGGCTTCATAATCCGCATCGGTCCATCGGGAATCGCCTTCCACCGCATGGAGAAAAGTGTCAAAACCGCCCACATAAATTCTGCCGTCAGGGGCAATCGCCGGAGAAGACCATATCTCATCGCCGGTCTGATAAGTCCATTTCAGGGTGCCGTCAGCGTTTACGGCGTAAAGATTGCCGTCCCAACTGCCCGCATAGACCGTGCCGTCAGCGCCGATGGCAGGCGAAGACCATACCGTGTTGCCTGTTTTATATTTCCATTTCAGATTTCCGTAGGGTGTGATCGCGTAAAGACAATCATCCCAACTGCCCACATATACGGTGCCGTCAGCGCCGATAGCAGGCGAAGACGCAACCCATCCGTCGGTCATATAACGCCAGCGAATCGTGCCGTCGGGATTCAGCGCATAAAGATAGCCGTCCCAACTGCCCACATAAACCGCACCGTCCGCGCCGACTGCGGGACCCGAACTTGCCCACCAGCCTGTCTGATATTTCCACTTCAATGTGCCGTCGGCGTTTATGGCGTAAAGATAGCCGTCCAGACTGCCCGCATAGACCGTGCCGTCCGCAGCAACGGTGGGTGAAGAAGCTGCCCATCCGTTTGTGAGAAAGCGCCACTTGAAACTGCCGTTCGAATTTATCGCATAAAGATAATTGTTGTAGCTCCCGACATAAATTGTGCCGTCAGTTCCGATGGCAGGTGAAGAATAAATTCTGTCGCCGGTGGGATAACGCCACAGAAGATTTCCTTCTGTATCCGATGCGTAAAGAAAACCGTCCCAACTGCCGACATAAATGACGCCCTCCGCACTGACAGCCGGCGATGAATAAATGCCGCCGCCGGTCTGATACGACCATTTCAGTGTCCCGTCAGGGTTCAGGGCATAAAGAAAACCGTCCCAACTGCCGACATAAATCGTGCTGTCAGCGCCCACAGCCGGAGACGAAATAATCACATCATTTGTCTGATATTTCCAGACCGCATCCCCCGGACTTGCCGATACAGCGGATACGCTTATCACGCCTGCCGCCAGCAGGACGAGCATCGCTCGTGCAGCAGCTTTAAGTCTCAGCATGGCTCTTACCTCCCCTTGTAAAACAGTTAAATGTTATCAGAATACTTTCAGATTTTAACAGACCTTATCGGAAATAACATCTCGCAAAGCACGCAAAGTCCGCAAAGCAAAAAAATTCGCTTAATCCCTGTCATTCTGAGCGGCTCCCGGACCCTGAGGATTTTAAAAACCCTCAGGGTCCGGTAATTACTGATTCTCCGCCGCCGCTTTTCTTTGTGATCTTTGCAAAATTTTATTTCCGATACGGTCTGATAAAAAACCGATTTCAAAAAAATATTGGCAGGTTTTACCGCTTTTTTCAAGAAAAAGTATTTGATCGTCTGCATTGAATTTCAGATAAAATTAAAAAATCAGATAGTTATGCTGAAATATTTTAAACCGCAAAATTCTCAACGGATTTAACCCGCAGTTCTTTTTCTCATATCGTTTTCTCATATCGTTTTCTCATAAAAAAGGGTAAAAGGTCAATAGGGTGGAAAGAGTATTTTAAGGTGGCAATATTCTCTTTAAACCGAAAATGTTCGCTCTGCTGATTTTTATCTGTAAAAAATTGTTTTACTTTTGAGGGATTTTATCGGAAAATACAGAGAAACAATAAGAATCGGAGCGATGATGAAATGTTCAGACACTGAAAAATTAGACGAATTACCCGGTTTACGGCTTGAGGAGAATGACAGCTTTTCCTTTTGCTGTCATCCTGAAGTATCCTGTTTCAATTTATGCTGCCGAAACCTCAATCTTTTTTTATATCCTTATGATGTGCTTCGCCTGAAACAGAGGCTCGGCATTTCTTCCGACACTTTTATAGAGCAGTATTCGGATATTGTTCTTCGACCTTCGGAGTTTTTCCCTGAAGTGCTGCTGCGGATGTCGGAAAATCAGGAAAAAACCTGTCCCTTTCTGAGCGATAAAGGCTGTTCGGTGTATGCAGACCGCCCCGATACCTGCCGTACCTTTCCGCTGGAGCAGGGGCTTCTTTATAATGCCGGCACCCGGAAAACAAAACGGATTTATTTTTTCCGTCCCCCGGATTTCTGTCAGGGACAGCATGAAAAACAAACATGGACAGCAGAGACATGGATCAGGGATCAGGAAGCGGAAATGCACAACAGCATGACGGCTCGGTGGGCAGAGGTGAAACGTCTGTTTCAGCGTGATCCCTGGGGCGGACAGGGACCTTACAGCCCTCGTGGGAAAATGGCATTCATGGCGGCTTATAATATTGACCGTTTTCGGGAATTTGTCTTTGAAAGCAGCTTTCTGAAACGCTATAACGTAAAAACAGAGATTCTTAAAAAAGCCGAAAAAGATGATACTGACTTGCTGAAACTCGGATTGGAATGGATGAAATTCTTTTTATGGGGAATAAAAAGCGAATGTTTGAAGGTAAACAGGTGACAAGTTGCAGGTTGCAGGTTGCAGGTTGCAGGTGACAGGTGACAGGTTGCACTTTACCTGCAACATGCGACCTGTAACATGCGACCTGCAACTTGTCACCTGTCACCTGTTTTTCAGAATGCCCCCGGCAGGAATCGGACCTGCGGCACATGGATTAGGAATCCATTGCTCTATCCACTGAGCTACGGGGGCGTGAGAATTGAGAAGTGAACAATTCTCAATTCTCAATTACTTCATCCACGCC
>JAIFKL010000396.1 GCA_020049595.1 Desulfobacteraceae bacterium | reverse complement strand
TATGTTTCAAAATTGGCAAGGCAGAAAGTGACGGTGGCGCTTTCCGGCGACGGCGGTGACGAGAATTTTGCCGGATACGAAAAATACTATCTTGACGACATTGAAAACAGAATCCGCAACTGCATCCCGAACTTTATCCGAAAGTCGCTTTTTCCGACATTTTCACGACTGCTCGCAAATGCGGAATATCCGGTATTGCGCCGAGGGGCAACATTGCTGAACACGCTGGGTTTTGAGTCAGATTACGGATTTTATCTTACCAATACCGAGTTTCCCGCTCCGGTGTGGAACTGCCTTGCGAATGACGAAACACTAAAGAAAATAGGTGATTATGATCCTTTTTCGGTGACGCGGTATTATTATCACAAAGCAGACACGGACAATCATCTGTCCCGGATTCTTTACACGGATTTGAAAACTTATCTGACCGGAATTTTGGTAAAAGTTGACCGCATGAGCATGGCGCATTCCCTTGAGGTGCGGTCGCCGATTCTGGATCAGGAGGTGATAGAATTTGCAGCCGGCATTCCCGCCGCGCTCAAATACCGGCGGGGAGAAAAAAAATACATTTTAAAGCAGTGTTTTCAGCAGATTCTTCCTAAAGAAGTTATCCATAGGAAAAAAATGGGATTCTGCGCGCCCATCGCGGACTGGTTCCGTGGCGAATTAAAAGACTTGACAAAGGATTACTTTTTTTATAAGAATAGAGGATTGAAGCATTTCTTTAATCCGGATGCTTTGAAAAATCTGTGGGATCAGCACCAGAGCGGAAAAAGAAATCATGCGAGTGCGCTGTGGACTCTGCTGATGTTTGAACTCTGGTACAGAAGATTTATGGATTAAACATCAGATTTCATCGGAAATAAAAAAGGTTCTCGCAAAGGCGCAAAGTTCGCAAAGAAAAGTCCGCAGGGAGAAGAAGTTGAAGCCGGAGTTGGCAGCTTTTAAAGCTTTGCGTTCTCTGCGTTCTTTGCGAGAGAAAAAAAGCGTCTGAAAAAAGGTTCTCGCAAAGGCGCAAAGTTCGCAAAGAAAAGTCCGCAGGGAGAAGAAGTTGAAGCCGGAGTTGACAGCTTTTAAATCTTTGCGTTCTCTGCGTTCTTTGCGAGATATTTTTATTGCTGATAAGTCTGTAACGCAAATTTGATGAAATGAAAAATAAAACTGTTTCTATTATTATTCCGGCATATAATGAGGAAAAGCATCTTCCCGCGTGTTTGGATTCTGTTCTGCATCTCGACTATCCTCGACAACACATTGAAATTATTGTTGTTGACAACGGCTCTTCAGACCGCACAAGAGACATTGCAACAGCTTACGGTGCGAAAGTCCTCCGAGATGATTCAATGAATGTCTCAGGGCTTCGGAATTTCGGCGTGAGAGAAGCAAAAGGAGAAATCCTTGCTTATGTTGACGCGGACTGCATTGTTTCAAAAGAATGGCTCAAAAATGCGGCAGCGTATTTTGATGATATGACGGTTGCCGCGTGGGGCGCGCCGCCGGTTATCCCCGAAGATGCGACATGGGTGCAGCAAACATGGTTTCTGATCCGCGGGAAAGAAAATCAGGTGCAGGATGCAGACTGGCTTGAAACCATGAATCTTTTCGTGAGGAAAGATCAGTTTCTTGCTGCGGGCGGATTTAATGAAGGTCTCGTGACCTGTGAAGATGTGGATTTCAGCTATCGCATCCGAAAACACGGAAAAATCATTTCAGACAGCCGCCTGAAAGTAATTCATCTGGGCGAAGCCGCAACCGTGAGACATTTTATCAAAAAAGAAATCTGGCGGGGACACAGCAATTTTCAGGGAATCCTCAGTCACGGTCTCTCGCTGAAAGAAATTCCGAGCCTGTTTATTCCCTTATATTTCGGAATAGTTATGCCGATAATTTTTCTCGCCGCTGTCTTCTTCTCTGACGCATGGCTGGCAGCCGGTCTTTTATTTTATCTTTTGCCCAGCGCGGCGGTTCTGTTTAAAATCAGAAGGAAAAAAATCGGGTGGATGCCGCTGCTCAGATTGCTCTTTCTGCTTCAGATTTACTTTTTTTCCCGAACCGTGGCCGTGGCGGGGCGCTGATATTTTCAGAATACAAACACCCAGCAACCCGACCCATTTCTCATTCCCACGCTCTGCGTGGGAACGAAACGGGTTTCAAACCCGTTTTACAGAAAAAATGGTTTAGCACAGTAGAATGGGTTTCAAACCCGTTTTACAGAAAAAACAGCACTCGCACAGTAGAACGGGTTTCAAACCCGTTTTACAGAAAAAACAGCACTCGCACAGTAGAACGGGTTTCAAACCCGTTTTACACTCGCACAGTAGAACGGGTTTCAAACCCGTTTTACAGAAAAAACAGCACTCTGCTAAAATTTCGCTTCGCTCATTTCAGCAGGTAGGAGCGCGCCGCCGGTGTGCCTCTACAGATTGAGAAAATTTCTATGGAAACAAAAAAAATATCAGGCATTTTATGCACAGTCTTTTTTCTCCTCTCGCTGACTGTTTTTATCGAAAATGCAAACAGTTCTACCCTTACGCTGATTGATTTCGGCGCGGCGGAAAATCAGAATATTTTCGGGCTTGCGGGATGGAATACCGTCATAAAAGACAAATACACAAATTACATTGATCCGGGCGAGGGAGTTCCCAAAGGCACTGCCATAACTGTCGGAAATAACGGGGACTATGATTATCAGGGCGTGCAGGGAAATCCCAGAGCTTTTGCCAAAGGCGAAGAAATTCTGGTGACATGGTATAATCATTCGGATAAACAAATCATATTTACACCGAGAATCAGTTTTGCTCACGCAGGGCGATTTGAAAAAAAGGATGCGTGGCGCAATATGTCGGAAACCGTTGTTCCGGCAAAAGGAACAGCCATCAGTTTCTTTGATATTACGGATAGTTCTGTCGGAACATATTCTCTTGTCAATGTCAATGTCAACTACGCAAACAACAAAACGCTGATTTGCGATAAAATTGAACTGACTGACGAAATAGATACCGAGCCGCCGCCGGTTCCGCGAGGCATTAAAGCAAAAGCCGAATCATCCAGAACCGCAGATTTGACATGGGAAATTTCGCCGGATAGTAAACAGGCTGCCGGATACCGCTTATACAGAAACGGTTTGTTCCTGAAAGTCGTAACAGAAAAGCATTATTCAGATACGGGACTGCTTCCTTCCGCAGAATACAGCTATACGGTAACAGCTTTTGATAACAGGAAAATTGAAAGCGCACATTCAGAGCCGGTCAGAATAACTACGAGACAAAGAGAAGCCTCAGATTTGCGGATTTATCCTTCACCGGATTTTGTTTACAAAGGCGCATTCAGGTTTCCCGAAGGCTCAAACGGTGTGGGCTGGGCTTACGGTGCCAGAGGCATGGCTTATTATCCCGGCGGCGATCCTGAAGGACCGGACGATGGCTATCCCGGCTCGATTTTCGCAAGCGGCTGGAAAGGCGTGGGATTGGAAACATATATCTCGGAAATCAGCATTCCAGCGCCGGTCATTTCTCCGAACAAAGACATCAATGACTTGAATACCGCGGGAACTTTGCAGAAATTTCAGGATATTGTAAGAGGCAAATTTCAGGTGGACGGTGCCTCCGGCGATACCTGCGGAGATATTGCCTATCTGCCCAGACAGGGCGCGCAGACCAGCGACAAACTCTATTCCGCATGGGGGAAGCATTATCAGTTTTATCAAAAAGCTGTATCTCACAGTTGGTGCGAACTGAACTTATCTGATCCCAAACCTCAGGGCGGCTGGTATATCGGGCCTAAAAACGGCAGACCCATCAATTTTTCCATTAACAGCTACCTGTTTTCGATTCCGCCGGAATGGGCTGCCGCCAACACTCCCGGCAAACTCCTTGCAACCGGAAGATACAAAGACGGCGGACTGAGCGGCAGGGGACCTTCCTTATATGCTTACGGTCCATGGAATGAAGGCAATCCGCCCCCGCCGAATGCGGAACTGAGCTATACAACTTTGCTTCAGTACTCCCTTGAAACCGATTACACAAGCGATCCGTCTCAGTCAATGAAAGGCTGGTCAAAAGCCGACGGCTGGTCAGGCGGGGAATGGCTGACAGCCGGCAAGCGGTCTGCCGTGATTTTTGTCGGCGTCAAGGGAATCGGAAAAGACTGGTACGGGCTTCAGGACGGGACCCTGCATTCAAAAGACCATATCAAAGGACGCTGGGCTGAAGAAACCCGAGCGCAGATTCTCTTTTACGATACCGAGGAACTCGCGGCGGTCGCCCACGGTAAAATGCAGCCTTTTGAGCCTCAGCCTTATTCGGTGATGGACATTGAGGCATTTATGTATAAAAAACGGAAATGGATCAATCAGCATCATCTGGTATGGTCAGTATGTTTTGACCGGGATCGGGGTTTTCTTTATCTTGTTGAAAGCGGAGCCTTCGGCAAATACGGTGACGGAAATATCCTTATGCACGTCTGGAAAGTAACTGTTCCGTAACAAACTGAGTTTTTTCAAAAAACTCAGTTTGCAGGATTTGACAATAAACTATAAAATATGCTGAAATTATACATAATCCTTTCAACTTTAGGCATAGTCCATGCCGGATATATTTTTCTGGCAGTTGTTTATCCTAAAAAAGAAGATAAAAAACAGGAAACTGATAAAAAGTATTCTGTAGAGCATATTGTCTGTTTTAAAAATGAATCAAAATTTATAGAAGATAAACTCAGAAATTCCTATAATATTAATTATTATCCCCTTCACCATACATATATAAACGATAATTCCGCAGATAATACCTTATCACTTTTGGAGAAATACAGGCAGTCAGACACAACCGTCATCAGCAACGAATCCAACATGGGGAAAAACCGTTCCCAGATCAACGCTGTAAATTGCAGCGATGCCGACCTTATTCTGTTTACAGACGCCAATGTTTTTCTTGAAAAAAATGCCCTGAATGCGATGGTCAGGTATTTTGATGATGAAAATATAGGCGGCGTATGCGGGGATGTCACCACCACCACGGATATGAAGCACAAAGAAATCTCCGGGAAATATTGGGAAGTTGAAAAAAATATTAAAAGATTCCAATCCGTATTCGGCGCGGTCATCGGCTTTGACGGCGGCTTTTACTGTGTAAAAAGAAAATGTTATAATCTCAGGAAAGAAAATGAACTGAGCGATTTTGAAACAGCGTTTCTTATATTCAAACAGGGAAAAGCGATAAAATATGCTGATGATGCCTCAGCCGTGGAATTGGAAAAAAGAAAGATAGCAGATTCTTTCAAAGCACGGATAAGAGCCTCAAACCGGGTGTTCTGGAGTTTCAGGAGAATATTCGGATATATCAGTACGTTTAAACTCTCTGTGCTTGTCCATTTCATACTGCACAAACTGCTGAGATACCTTTTTGTCGTCACATTTGTTTTGTCGCTTCCTTTTATTGTGATTGACTTGTATCAGCTTTCTCCTTTCTGGCTCCTGATATTTTTTGCGCCGTATATTTACCGATTTGTCATTGAAAGCATTGCCTTATGTATCGGCGGCAT
>JAIFKL010000114.1 GCA_020049595.1 Desulfobacteraceae bacterium | reverse complement strand
TCCCTTTCATCTTCCATGGAAGCAGGGAACATGATGTATGGTGGGAAGAATCACCATACAATGCATACCTTATCAACTGTTTCAATCCCTTTCATCTTCCATGGAAGCAGGGAACAGCAGGAAAAACGGGGCTTCGCAGATAAAGAGATCATTCTCGGAAGTCGTTTTGCCGTTTCCGCCTTTATTTTCAGGGATCCGGCTTTTCCGCAGAAAAGTTTGAAGATACCCCTTCCGGATACCCCCGACTTTGCAGAAAATCAGACCCCGAAATGAATCAACATACTGATATCCTTGGATCCGAACCTTCAGAAAAAGTTTGAAGATACCCCCCTGCCGTTGTCGCCTTCATAGCATCTTCAAACTTTTCTGTCAAGTGCTTTAATTGAGAATTGAGAATTGAAAATTGAGAATTGATACCGAATCGCTATTGAAAATATATAAATAATTTTAACAGGGATATACAGGATTTCAAAGCAGTTATCCTGTGTATCCCTGTTGATTTCTGACAGCGATTTGATATAAGAAATAAAAATCCCCCCTTGAGGGGGGCAGGGGGGTGTCTGCGTGCGGTTGCAGGCTAATTCTCAATTCTCAATTCTCAATTCCCAATTCCAAAATCACTGCCCGATAAAGTTCATCCGTATGCGCTTTCAGATGCTTGCGGATCACAGGAAATTCCGCCGAATCAGGAGAATACGCATTCATAATCGCTTCCGACAAATCAAACAATTCCGCTTCTGTTCTTTGCAGAAAATAATATTGAAAGCACAGGTCAAGGGGCGCAGGCAGCACGGACACCGGCGCTTTCATGGCAAGCCCCCGGAAAAATCCCGCCACGGTTCCCGCCACGGCAATGTCATCAGCCCAAGCCATTTCTCCCACGCCGTCCAAGCGGTCAAGCCGCATCCGAATGGAAAGATTCAGAAAAAACACCAGCAGCGCATCCAATACCGTATATGCGTCCGGCTTTTCCGCTTCGTCTGCCTGCTGCCGGTACTGCCTCACAGTGATGAGTTTCACATCGCCGGTTTTTATCGGCGCGGCTTCATCCTGAACTTTCACGATAAAATCCCCGGCAGCATGGTGCCAGGGATAAATCTGGGCAAAAGTTTCCGCATCATAATAACAGGTCAGAATCATCGCCGCGTGTGCGTAAATTTCACAAGCCTGCTCCGAAGACAGAAAAAAGTTGCCTTTTTCCGAATCCCACACAATCATTCTGTTTTTTCGCTCCTGCTGATGATATGAAAGATGAAATTCATGGTATCCGTCAAACCATTCTCCCGAAAACATGGGAATTTCAGCGCCGCCGCTACGGATTTCGCCGTATTCATAAACCTTCGGAAGAAAAGAATATTCGGGAAAATCATCATTCAACTGCTTCAGAATATCGTATTCCCCTCGGATGCAGGCTTTTCCGGTATCGGAGATCGCCACATTCACCGCAAAGGAGGTTTTCTCTCCGTTTTCAGTCGCTTCAATCCGGGCAGGATGGTAAAATTCGCCGTGCTTTTCCAGAAAGATGGACGGGGGCAGGTCGCAAGTCGCAGGGGACAAGTTGCAGGTTGTAGGGGACAGGTTGTTCTCTGTCACCTGCCCCCTGCCCCCTGCCCCCTGTAACCTGCTCCCTGTAACCTGCTCCCTGCTTTCCCAAAATTTCTGAACCGCGCAGAAATATTCCCCGTGCTTCAGAGAAACGCCAGCGTACTGACGGGAAATTGAAGATTTCATCGGAAGCGGTTTCTGCCATATTTCGCTTTGTTTTTCTACAGGATGTCTGCGGTCGTAAAGGAAATATCTGAATTGCGGAAAAGATTCTTCACTTCGTTCAGAATGACAAGTGCCGGAGTTTTCAGAATGACAGGTTTCAGACATTGTTGTTTTACCGATATTTTTCAATTTCTTCCAGAATCTGGGGCGCAACGTCATAACCGAAGGCAGCGGCTCTGTCGCAATGTTCCACAGCCTTTTCATAATCTTTCCTTTCAAGATAGGCAATGGTCAGATTATTATGGGCAATTGCAAAATCAGGATTAATTTCAAGCGCCTTGAGACTTGCGGCAATGCTTTCCTCTATTTTTCCCTCCATCAGATAGGCGTTTGCAAGATTGACAAATGCCTGAATAAAATTGGGATTCCATCGGGTTGCTTTTTCCAGCGCGTGAATCGCCTCGTCCAAGTTTCCCATCTGAAGATGCACAAATCCGATATTGCCGTAGCCTTCGGCAAATCCCGCCCTTGAATGGATTGCCTGTTTGTTATAGGAAAGACAGCCTTCCAAATCTCCGCGTTGCAGACATATTCCGCCGAGCTGCGCGTAAGCCTCTGCGAGATTGGGGCTGCACCCAATGGCATCCTGAAGCTCGGCTTCGGCTTCGTCATATCGTTTCATGCCGATCAGCGCCACGGCCAGATTGTAATGCGATGTTCCGCATTCCGGGTTTGAAGAAATGGCAGCCTGCTGCATGGCAATATACTCTTCCACATTTTTTGCTTTTGACGTCATCATCCAGTTTCCTTAGTTTTGATAAAAATCTCTTTTAAATCATTTTTTCAGCTAACTGTGATTTATTTTAAGAAAAAGAGTATGGCAATGCCGTATTCTTGTCAAGGAAAAAACACTTTTCTTGACATGGAATGAATTTCTTAATATAAGGAAAAAGTTCGTAAAATAAGGCGTTGTATCATCAGATGTTTATTATTATTTCCAACAGGAGGCACTAAATGGCAGATTTTTACATCAATATTTTTTTGGATGGCGAGAAAACTCAGAAACTTGAAGCCGCAGGACTGAGCGGCCTGGCAAAGGATGTTGAGGGCAAAAAGGCGCTTCAGGTGGCAATGACCGCCAAGGATCAGAAGAAACTCATAAAAGGTTTTACGGATCTGAAGTTTGACGCTTCCAACGCATGTGTTCTTCCCAAAGACGGCGAAACCAAGCTGTTCGACATCATCTTGCAGATGAAATCCATTGATGTCATGAAGTTTGCAATCACAAAGCTTTACAATCCCCTTGCCGGAAGGGATGTGTTCGGAAGAGGCACGGGTATGCGCTAACAGAATGCCCGAAAGTGAATTTTCATCATCTTTTCTTTAAGGTTGCCGCCCCTCTGCGCGGGGGCGCGGATTGAAACTCGTCTTTGCAAATTTTTTACCACGAAGAAACAGCGAAGAAACAGCGAAGAACACGAAATTCTCCCTCTCCCTTCAGGGAGAGGGCCGGGGTGAGGGTAACCGCGAAGGACACAAAGAAACACGAAAGAATTTAATGCGGTCTGTTTTTAGCCCGGGCCCCCCTTGAGGGGGGCAGGGGGGTGTCTGCGCGGAAACATCCCCCTAACCCCCTTCAAATGGGGAATTTCTGTCCTTCTTCGTGTCCTTTGTGCTTCCCCTTCGTGTTCTTCGTGGTTTAAATCCAAGAATAACAAGGTGAAATTATGATGATGACAGGAAGCTATACGGCACTTATCACACCCTTTAAAGGGGATGCCGTTGATTATGACGGTCTTGACCGCCTGACAGATTTTCAGGCAGAAAACGGAATCAGCGGCATATTGGCAGTGGGAACCACCGGAGAAAGCCCCACCCTGACATGGGAAGAGCATAATATGGTTGTCGAGCGTGTGATAAAAAGAGCAAAAAACAAATGCCGTTGCATCGCGGGCGCGGGAAGCAACAACACAAAAGAGGCGCTCGGTGCCGTAAAACACGCGTGTAAAGCAGGCGCGGACGCGGTGCTGCTGGTGGACCCCTATTATAACGGTCCGAGTTCTTTAGAAATCCGAAAAGAATATATCGGCCCCGTTGCCGCGGCCTTTCCCGATATGCAGATGATTCCATATATTATTCCCGGGAGAACCGGAACACAGTTGCTGCCCGAAGACCTTGCTCTTCTGAGCAGAAAATTTAATAATGTAAAAATCGTCAAAGAAGCAACAGGCAGTATTGAAAACATGCGGCGCACACGGGAATGCTGCGGTCCCGATTTCATCATCCTTTCCGGCGATGACGGCATGACAGCACAGATGATGACCGACCCAGCCGTAAAAGCTTCGGGAGTGATTTCAGTTATTTCCAATATTGCGCCCCGTGCCGTTGCGGATATGGTTCGTTTTTTTGAGCAGGGAAAAACAGCAGAGGCTCAGAAACTTGCGGCTGCGCTTTCGCCGCTTTTTGATCTGGTGACAGTAAAAACAATGGAAAAAACGCCTTACGGAGATGTGGTGTTCAAGGCAAGAAATCCGCTGGCGGCAAAAGCGCTGATGTCAATTTTGGGAATGCCCTCGGGCGGATGCCGACAGCCCATGGGAAAACTGACCAGAAACGCTTTGGACAAAGTGCTTTCTACAGCACGCAAGGTTCAGGAAAATAACCCCGAAATATTCAAGCCTTTAGCGGATTTTTTCAGTGTGAACATAGAAGAACGCCTGACAACGCCCGCAAACTGGGAAGGACTTTATTATAAAGAATATTGATGGGGGTGAGGGGTCAGAGGTGAGAGGTTAGGGGCTTACCTCTCACCTCTGACCCCTGACCTCAGACCTTTTTTACAATCCCCCTGTCTCCGTCAACTTCAATGATCTGCCCGTCCTGAATGACGGATGTGGCTGTGCTGACGCCCACTACTGCCGGAATGCCGTATTCGCGGGCTAACACGGCGCTGTGGCTGAGAACGCCCCCGATGTCTGTCACCAATCCGGCAATGCTCCCGAAAAGAGGCGTCCATGTGGGGCCCGCGGATATCGCCACCATGATGTCGCCGGGTTCCAGTTTTCCAGCGTCGGACAATGAACGAAGCACTTTAGCCCGCCCCCGGACAGTGCCGCCTGAACCCGGATGCCCGCTTAATCCGTCCGGAACTTCTGATACAGGGAGTTCAAAGCCTTCGATTTTGAAAAAGGCGATAGAGAGCGGATCATCAGGAAAGGCTCCGGAAGGCAGCGCGCCGAGCGTCGGGGGCGGCGAATAATCGGCAAACCGCTTTTCTGTTAAACGGCGTTCAGCTATACGCCCGCGAAAGTCAGTCTTACGGGGCAGCATTGCAGCAGCCTGTCTCAGTTCGTCAGGCATGAGATAGAAAATATCATCCCTGCTGTCAATGACGCCCGCTTCTGTCATGCGCCGGCCGAACTCCATCACCACCCGGCGCAGATGATATATCACCGGAAAATCTATCCAATGACCGTGATCTTCCCTGAGTATCTGCGCTTCCTGCGCGGCTTTTAGAAGTATTTCAAACTGACTTACAACCGGCTGAGGATAATCCTTCAATGTTTCACGGATTTTTGCCAGTTTCTCTTCCCGCCGGTCTTTTATTGCTTTCAGGTCCGCAGACAGGTCTCTGTCCGGCTGATTCACATAGTCCTGCAAGCTGCTGATGACAGGGAAAGGGTCTTCTACCCAGAAAGGAGAGGGAAGCGTCAGTCTGTCGCCCCGCTTGCCGTATTTTTCCAAATACTTATCCAACTCTGCCAGAAACGATCTGCCCTGAGCCGAATCTCTCAGCCTCGGCAGAACCGTCGCCGCGTCATTTTCCGCCAAGATTTTATACACTGCCGGCGAAGCCAATGCCTGACGGCTCAAATCCCAAAGCGCCCGGCTGCTTTCAACATTGGCATTTTCAAATCCGGCGAGCAGTTCCAATGCCTCAAAGGGGCCCGAGTCGGGAAAAAGATCGTGATACATTTCTCCGAAAAGATGGGGCGCAAGCAGCATCGGAAGATAAAGCAGGAAATGGATTTCCCAGCAGCGATCCACCCGTTTCTCTGTTTCATCCAAGTGTTTCAGCAGCGCGGGCATGGATACGCCGGTCAGATCAAAGCTTTCCCAGTAGTCAAGATGCGTCATGATTTCAGGCAGCCATTCATTTTTCCATGATGCCATCATGGTTGTCATCGCTATGTCCAATTTCTCCATGGACGCTTTGACTTTTGCCTCCATTCCATCGTTATCGTAAACGTATGAGACATAATAACAGGTGTTGATATAACGGGTACGGGCTTCGAGCGGAAAACGGAATGCTTTTAAAGCTTTGTTGAAGCCGACAAAAGGTATCCGCGCATTGATGTGGTAATCCAAAGGCGTTACGGGCTTGGGAAAATGGGGTTCCAACTGCCAGAAAAGGTATTCGTCGCCGGTTTCTTCCCATTTGACAGGGAAATCCGGCGGTATGGGAATAAATTCTGTTGTCATAATTTTAAGTTCCTTCTGTTTTTTTAATATATTTCAATGTGGTTGAATCAGAATCTCAGCAAATCATTTTTGAATTACTCTGCTTACTCTGATAGTTTTTCGCTTTGTCGGCGCAGAGAAAAAGAGCTTTGGATTTTAAGCGGCTAATTTATCAATAAAATTGTCACGTTTTTCCCAAGGTACAGGAATATTAGTCCATTTATTTTGCACAACACATGCTACTCCCAATTACAATATAATCACTGTTACTATACCACTAGCAGATTTTTTATCCATATCTTATCCAAATCAAATAAATGTTCCCCGTTTCAAGGCTGCTGAAGGATTATACCATACAGAATCAATAAACTTCTGGATACATTTAACAAACATCCACATTATCTCCAAGTCAATAGGCTTTTCTTCATGCTGTTTCCGAACCTCTTCATAAGAATTTCGTTTTTCAAAGGGTAAACGCTTCGCATGTCTTAAAAGAAATACATTGTCAATCGCTGTAAGGCGGCAATCTTCGGGTTCCATATCAAGATACTCGTTCAGAATGTAATATTTGGAATACGGGCATCCCTGTTTAAGGCGCGCCGCCGTTCCTGCGGCTTCCTGAAACATTGTTTTGTCAAGATTTATCTTGCATTCGGCAGCTAATACAGCCAATGCAAAAGAACCTGAGGCTGTTTTGGCAGTTGAAAAAGAATCATCCGAAGAAAATTTATAATGAATATCTTTGCCTATGATAAAATCCTGATCTTTCAGCTTTAAGGCAACAACGGGCTTTTCATTGAGAGAAACCAGACTTGAAGGCGTAAAAGATAATGACATGAATGCTGTCTTCGGACCGATTTCAAGCGGAAAATCCGGCAATCCTTTCAACACGCTCGGATGAATCAGATCACAGAGAAACTCCTCAAGAATTGAATTGTCAAGTTTAAGTTGTCCTTTTTGTCTCTTGATAAAAGCCGATCCTTCTTTTGCTATCACTTCAACTTCAATATAGTCTTTGTATTCATTCAGCAGAAAGGTTAAATCTTCGACGCGTTTTTTACCTGTCGAATTTAAACCTGAAACAGCCTTCTTCCACATATCATACCGCTCTTTTGCCCGAGACAAAAGTAAAATATCTTCTTTGGAACACTTGGGATTCCTCATCGCTGCCATCAACTTGTCTCTATGGGGAGTTTGAGCCATTTATAACATCGGACTCCCTGTTAAAAGTTTTGACGGTAAAATCGAATCTGCCTGAGAAATGGCATCCCGCATGTTTTCCAGAATATCGCCGCCCGCATAAGCTGAAAGTTCTCTGATACAGTCAACTGCCACAGCAACCGCCTGATTTCCGACTGTTTCATTACTGTTTCTGCGAAAAATGAGAATATCTTCAACTATGGAATGCCCGAATCTGTTTGTGAATCTTCTGTTATATTCGCCTTCTGTTGAAAAGCCCTTGGTAGAAACGGTCAGTTCCTTAACCATTCTTGAATTCGGGATCGGAATACCGCGAACATTGGATTCTCTCCCGACAACAAAAATTAAAAAACCGTTTTGTTTGAGGGCGGATGAAAAGCTCACTATTGCCTGTTCAATATCAATACAATACTGAATAACGGTTTTAAATCTGTTGCTTCTGTTTTTTCTGTTTGAGCCGAATTCGCTTGCAGCGACTTCCAGCATATCAAAGCCGAGTATTTCCAATATAGCTCTGTGATTCTGGTGGTAATTGAAAACATTTACATACGGCGGACTTGTCAGTATAAGATTTACTTCCTGTTTTATATAGTTATGAATCAATCTGGCGTCACAGAGGACAGCAGAAATTTTTTTTTCACAAAAAGGAAGATTCAATAACTTTTCTGCAATTCTGCTGAAAGCAGAAATGACCGAACTGACCAGATTTGAACCTTTTGAAGATTCGGCTTCAAAAAGCGTCAGCAAAGAAATCAGTGTTTCTGTTTTATTTTCGGACTGAGAAAAAAGTTCACGGGCAAAATCAAGCAGGTTTACCGTTCTTTCACGAAATTCATAACCGCAACTGAATAAAGGTAAATCTGAAAATCGGTTTGAAAGTGCATCTATCCGTTTTTTTATGCAATCTGTCAATTCTTTTCTTTTCTGAATTGACAGAGAGGACAGAGAGAAAAACTTTGCCATTCCATAAGCTGCCGGATTAATTTCAAAACCATAAGCAGGTGTTTGTCTGAAGGCGCATTCCTGCAAGACAGTTCCGCTGCCGCAAAAGGGGTCAACAACAATGTCCTGATTTGTTGAAAGTTCAGAAAGGATATATTCAACAAATTCAGGAGTGAACTGACCTCGCCAATTAAAGAAATTACTCTTCTTTTTATCTTCAACATTAAGACGTTTAGAATCTAAATACATTTTCGGCATCCCTTTTCTGCTCAAACAGCGCCGACGCGTTTGTCTCCTCCACCATCTGCCGTGTTGTCTCGTTGAAGATATGATAGTCGCTGTAAGCTTCCCGGATTTCTTCTGTCACGAGCGAAGCCGGCGCAAATGGAAAATCGCTGCCCAGCAGAATACGCGAAGGCTCGACAAACTCCTGAAGGCAGGCCATCGTATAGGGCGAGCATGAAAGCGCGGTGTCGTAATAGAAACGTCTGAGATATGCAATCGGACCAAGCGGCGCATTTTTCCGAACCCCCGGATAATGCTCAATCCGCATGGCAACATAAGGGACTGTCCCGCCCGCGTGCGCCAGTATCCAGCGTATATCGGGATAACGCTCCAACGTGCCTGTAAGGACAAGATTGACCGCAGCCCGCGTCGTATCAAAAACAAACTCAACGATAGGCACCGGCGTTTCAAGTTTAAGTTCCCGTGAACTCGGATGAATATTGGGATGAACCGAGACAACAGCTTTGCGCCTGTTTAACTCGCTCATCAGTTCGTCAAATTCACGGTCTCCCAGAAAACGCCCGCCAGAGCTTGCCAGCAAGCCCACGCCGTCAGCTTTCAACGTGTCCAGCGCGTACACCGCTTCTTTGACGGCTGCATCCGCGACCGGCATGGGCATCACTGCGAAAAAACCGAAACGGTCCGGATAGTCGCTTTTCACTCGTGCGGCATTTTCGTTGCACTGCCGCGCAAGGTCAGCGGCGTATGCAGCATCGCCGAAAAACACGCCCGGCGTTGAAACAGACAGAATCGCTTTTCTGATGCGGTTCTGCTCCATGAAATCAAGAGAAATTTGCGGACTCCACTCCGGAAAATTGAATCCTATTGTCTTTCTGATGCCCACTCTGTCGAGCGCGGCAAGATATTCACGCGTAACAATATGATGATGCACGTCAATGCGATAGGGTTTTTCATAAGTCATAATACTCGGTTTCCTTTCGGGGACATAGCAGGGTGGGCAGCTTGCTGCCCACCCTACATAAACTTAGTTCAAATAGTGTATGCGGACCAGTCCTCAAGTTTCAAAGACGATATTTGTTCAAAATGCCTGAGATTACGAGTAACAAGAACCGCATTCTGAGAAAGAGCGATTGCTGCGATCTTTAAATCCTGAGTTCCTATCCTGATTTTTTTTTCAAGAAGGCTTTGAAAGTATGATTCTGCTTGAGATGAATATTTTAATATATTGAAATCAAAAATATAGTCAAAAGTTACCGCTAACCAGTGATAAGCCTTTATACGATCATCCGGTGTTATTGCTCTGCGGACTTGCGCCAGACGTCCTCTTATCAGTTCTTCAACTGTAATAATCGTAATACTTATTTGCTCCGGAGGTATAACAAACAACCGGGCTTTTAAAGATTCATGTCCTCGCTGATGAAGGCTGAGATGATCGGTGTCCAATATATACCGGGTCATTTTAAAGATTCATCCTTATCAACTTCCCTACGATAAGCTTCTATTTCAGCTTGTAAATCTTCAAATCCGGGATCATCTTTGAAGCAGCCGAATTTTTCAATCCAAGGATTGACTACCGAATTGTGCAAGGGAACTTCCACCTGAATCAGTTCTATTTCTTTTGTCAGATAATGAAGCAAATGTAACTTAATCAGATCAATTGCTTTTTCACGGGAATTTTCTTCGACAACAACATCAGGATAATCTTTGGCGCTCGCAATATATCTGCCTGCTTTTTTTCGTAAAATAACATCGCAGATCATATTTTTCTCCTTTTGCCTTCATTTTTCAGCAGTGCGGTGGGCAGCAAGCTGCCCACTACAACAGTAGAACGGGTTTAAAACCCGTTTTACTGTAAAAAGCGGGGACGTAACCCCGCCCTACCGTCTCACCTCGCCGAGATCAATCCCTGCTTTTCTGAAGTATTCCTTGAAATGCGGCTCCACAGTCTCAAGGGTTTCTGCGGCTTTTGCAAACCACATTTCACTTTTCTGCGAGTCTTTCAATTCCCGATACGCGGCTCCCAATCCGTACATTGCCGGGGCATTGTCTGTTTTGATGGTCAGCATGTGTTCAAAATCACGGATAGCCATCCGGGGTCTGAGTTTTATATTGCGATTCTCAAAGTAGTTCAGTATGACATCTGCCTCAGCGCTTTTTTCATCAATATATTCATAACCGGGGCTTCTGAGTCTCAGGTCTGTCCGGGGTCCCTGTTCGGGGCTATATATGAAATCCCGGACATATCCGGCATCCACACACTCACGGTACAGCACTGACCCGGGATACGGCGTGAAAGGAAAGATATAGACCCAGTCCGGAGCCAATTTTCGGGCGTATTCGATGTTTTTTTCAATGTTTTCCTCAGGTTCAAATGGAAATCCGGTTATCAGAAAAATGCAGACCCAGGCGTCGTCAAATTTTCTTATGGAACTGATGACCGGATAAACATCTTCAACACTGTGATTTTTCCTGACTTTCCTGAGGGTTTCATTGCTCCCGGACTCGCAGGGGAGTTTGAACCATTTATGACCGCTTTCGTAAAGCACATTCACGGTCTCATCATCCAGCATACCTATCGGGATTCCCTCAAGCACATGCCATTTGATGCCGGGCATTCTCCGGCGGATTTCCTGGGCTAATTTCACCAGCCCGGATCGGTCTGCGGATATGCAATCTTCGTTAAAAATAAATGTAGTTGCTCCGTAACGGTCTTGCAGACGCTGCATTTCATCCACCATCAGCGCGGGATTTCTTTGCCGGAACCCGCCGTTTGCGAATAAATTTCTCCCGCAGCAGAAGGTACAGACACCGTGGCATCCTCTTGAATTGCCGACAATAACCCAGAGGTCCTTTTCAGCATCAATAAAGCGGTGAGGCGTTGTGTGTCCGTATCGGGTATGAAATCGGAGGTCGAAATTAGAGCGGTCGCAGTCCGGAGCCGTGTCAAGATTAATCGGTTCCCGGGCTGCGGTTTTAACGATATGTCCCCCATTGTCTCTGTAGGCGATTCCTTTTACGGTTTTAAGGTCTGTTTTCGCATTGATTGACCGGATCAGGTCGGTGACAACCGCCTCGCCTTCCGAGAATCCGACAAGATCAATATTCGGGTCTTTGAGAACTTCGTTATATGAAGTATGCGGATAAAGACCGCCTGAGATGACAACGATACCGGGGTCGCTTTCCTTCACAACGGCTGCTGTTTTATGCCCTGCCTCGGCTACCACATGGGATATCATCTGAATGCCGACCATATCCGGCTTGAATTGCGATAACTTATCTCTCAGGATATCCCAGAGATATTTCGTTGAGACCTCTTTCATTTCCAAAGAGATTTTATAGCCCAGCGTATAGGCGTCATAAACTTCTATCTCAATATCGGGCAGAAATTTTTTTATATATGAAGAGATATAGCCAATGCCCATCGGAGGAATACCGTGAAAATCTCTCTGGTAGGCATAGATCGTTTCAGTCTGTTCTTTTATCTTGAAGGGATTGATTAACAGAACTTTTCTGATGTTTCTGTCAAAGCTGCAATGACTCATTATTTTTTCCTTTTCAATGGGTTGTTCTTAATTTTTTTAACTCTTCCAAACAGATGCTAAAATTTCATTTTAGCACTCCGGACCGCTTTTCCGGAGTGCTGAAATGAGCGGAGCGAAATTTCAGCAGCAGAACGGGTTTGAAACCCGTTTTACTTTGCCAAAATTTCATTTCAGCAGTAGAACGGGTTTGAAACCCGTTTTACT
>JAIFKL010000286.1:12351-16511 GCA_020049595.1 Desulfobacteraceae bacterium | reverse complement strand
TTGCGCCCTTTGCGCTCTTTGCGAGAAACTTTAAAACGATTTTGTTTCTCGCAAAGCACGCCAAGAACGCAAAGGAAAAAAGCTTTATTTATAAAAAAACTTTGCGCCCTTTGCGAGAAACTTTTGAATGCTAATTTCCTGCGCCGAGCCTCGCCAGACCGCCGAGATCAAATTTTTGCAGCCATGCTTCGCGGTCGCTCTGCGTGAAGTCATCACCCTGAGAACGCACCTGCACCTGAAAACGGTTTCCCACCAGAATGACGCTGCCGAAGCTGCCGCTGTCGGCAGAAGGATAGCCCGCGATGCTCGTCGTGCTGCTTTTAAATTTCTCCGCCGCACTCGGATTTCCGGCTGTATCGCTGACCGTCAGCATGGCGACTTCCTGCCCCTGCTTCTTCAGCTTTGCCTGCGCCATGCCGGTTTTTTCCTGCGTGAAAACCACGTCAAATTCGCCGCCTTTTTTCGGGAAAAATTTGTTGAACTCACCGCCTGCAAGGGCTTGAGATGAGCCGGAACCGGATGTTCCCTTGGAGTCTTCCTGACCGCAGCCGAATGCCGAAAAAAGCAGCATCGCCAAAGCCAAAACAATAAACTTTCCATTTACCCTCGAAAATTTCACCATTCTTTTCCTCCTACAGATATAACGCTCCTGACGGAGCTTAGTTAAAGGTTTTACGACCGGCAGTGAATCCCTTCTTAACCCCAATCCTCAGTAAATACAACCACCGGCAAAAATAACCCTTTAAAACGTATAACCCATTGAAAAATGAAATCGTCCCGAACTTTCGCCTTCTTCACGGTCAAGTTTGAAGCCGTAGAGTAAACCGATGGGACCGATGGGCGTGATGTAGCGCAGCCCCAGCCCAACGGCAGAACGAAATTCCTGTGAATCGCTTTCATCAAAGGTGTCGCTTAGTTTTCCGACATCGTAAAACGTGGTCAGTTCAAAATTCAAGCCCAGATCAATCCTTGCTTCCAAGCTTCCCGATACAGCAGTCTGCCCGCCGAGAGACGAGCCGTCAGTTTTGAAACGCAGCAGATTTTCATCAAATCCCCGGACATTCGTAATTCCTCCCAGAAAAAACAACTGGTCATCCGCAACTTTTTCCGATGAGCCGAAAGGCTCGATATAACCGAGACGACCGTAGCAGGCAAGAGTCAGACGTTGCACCGGACTCCAATAACATCTTGTATCAAAACGATATTTCAGAAAATTGTCCAGGGAGTTCTCAAGCCCCTGTGAAAAGTCAAGAGACAATGCGGAATAGATGCCTTTTCTGGGGCGGATAAAAGAATCTCTGCTGTCATAGCCGACCGAAGGCGTGGTGACAAATATCCGTCTTTCCTCAAATTCGCTTTCGTTGTATATCTCCGAGGTTTCCGATTCCTCAGAATCATGCCGGAACTGGCTGCGCTGCTCAAAGCGGAAGGTGAGGCCGGTGTTGAGTTTTTCAAACCATTTCCGGCTGAATCCCAGAGATGCGCCGAAAAGTCTTGTCCCGAATTCCTGATTAAATTCCTCTTTTTCCTCTGCAAAAAGACCGAAAGTCATGGCGGTGCGTGAGCCGAAAAGTCGGGGTTCCGTGATTCCGGCTTCGGTCTGATAACCGATCTGGCTCACTTCTCCGCCCACCCATACTTTTCTGTTGAGTCCGAACAGATTCAGATCGCCTGATTTTGCATGGGCATACAATTTTCTCTGAGTATCATAGCCCACACCTACTTCCGCAAAATAAGGTTTTTTTTCCTCTGTTTCTACAAACAGACTGACTTTATCGGCTTTTTCTTTCAGCCCCGGCATCTTGAACTGAACCGAGTCAAAGACATTCATGTTTCTGATGTTGCGCTGGGTTTCAAGCATTTTTGTCAGCGAAAAAGGGGCTTCCGGTTTGACTTCAAGTTCATTCAGCAGGATTTTATTTTTGGTGCGGAAATTTCCGCTGAAATAAACTTTCCCCATTTTTGTGTAGGGACCTTCTTCCACCGAATAGCTCACCGCCGCCTGAGACTTATCCTCGCTGAAAGAAATGTCTCCTTTTATTTTGACATGCGGATAACCCTTTTCGGAAATCATGGAAGCCAATTTTCTCTCATCTTCATGAAGGAGTGGGTTTTTCAGCGGGTCGCCTTCTCTGATCTGAAGGGCTTTCCGGGCTTCTTCCTCAGGCAGAACCGTGAGTCCCGTAATTTTCAGCGAGGAAATCTTTGTCTGAATCTTTTCCTCAACCCTGACGCTGACATCAACCTGTTTTTTATCCTCGCTCCATTTGACATCTTTGTTTACTTGCGTATCCAAATATCCGTTATTAATATAAAAAGACCGGACAGCTTCCATGTCTTCATCCAAAGTTTCGGGAACAAATTCCCCGTCATTGAGAAAGCCCGGTTCCCGGGTCAGCATCTGTTTTTTTACTTTTTTCTCGTCAAATATCTCATTCCCTGTAACCTGAATCGAATGCACAACAGACTGAGGTCCTTCATCAATGATAAACTTTATTTTTCGGATACTTTCATCGCTGTTTGTCTCCTCATGAGTTTTGACTTCAGCCTTTAGATAGCCCGCTTTTTTATAACGCTCTCTGATATTTTTTATGCTCTTTTTGATGCCCAGATTGTTCCGGTTTCCTTCTTTGAAAAGCACCAGATCGTCTTGCAGCGTAAACCATGCCCAAAATTCCTTATTTCCTTCAAATTCGATATCATAGCGCATTCCTTCATTGATATTCACAACAATGGAAACGCATTGGGTCTCGGTGTTTTTCTCAATTTTGGGATCAATCGTGACATCCGCATAGCCTTTTTTCCGATAATATTCAATCAGGTCTTTGACATCCGCTTTCATATTCTTCTCAATAAATCGCCCGGGACCGCCGGGAAGCAGAGACGCGAGCCATGTTTTCATTCTCAGCTTGAGACGTCGGTCTGAAAATGATTTGTTTCCTTTGATTTCAAGCTGTTCAACAGTATAATAGCTTCCGCTGCCGATCTTGATGTAAAGGATAAAATTCCCGTCTTCCGGGTCTTCTTCAGCCCAGACTTCTGCTTTGGGATTGAGAAAACCGCCGTCTGAAAAAACTCTTTCGATCAGTGGGGATTGCTTGGGGATTTCCGCTTCAAGATAAGCGTCGCCGATGTAAAGGGTCATGGCATTGAGGATTTCCTTTTCAAAAAAAGGGTATGCGCCTTCTATCACAATGTCTTTGATCTGCCGGAAGGGCGTGAGAGAAAAGATCAGTTGAATTTCATTTCCGCTTTCTTTGGAATCTGCATGAACAGTCTGAAATTTTTTAGATAGTTTCAAAGCCTCAAGAGATTCCTGAAGTTTTTCTGCTGAAAAAGGGTAGCCTTTGCGGACAAAAATAAGCTGCTTCGCCATTTCGGTCAGCTCGTCGCTTCTGTTTCCCGGAGCATTTTGAATTTCCACAATAATTTCAGAGATAACCGGCTCGGCATCCGCCGACGCGGGAGCAGGCTTTTTCTCTTCCGAAAAAATATCGCCCGCAACCAGAAAACACAAGAATACTGCAATGCTGAGGATTGATTTTCGTTTCATATTGAATAGTGTGTGTTGTTTTTTTGCCACGAATGGACACGAATAAAAGCGCACGAATTTTTTTTAAAGCAAATTTCAATCAAACTGACACGAATAGTGTTATATATTCATTCGTGAAAATTTGTGCTTTAATTTGTGTCTATTCGTGGTAAAATAATAATGACTACCTGAACTCCATTCGGAAGAGCAATTCTCCCCCGAAATTTCCCTTGTCGTCCTGAAAGCCTGTCACCAAAAGGTTTTCAAGAAATTTGTATTCCGCACTGGCGCGCTGAAGCGTCTCGCCGCTTTTGGACTCCATCGAGTATTTTACCGCCAGCCTGCGGGAAAGTTCTTTGCCGACCGTAACCTTCACGCTGTTGGGGTCCTGCTGGGTTCCCTCTCCCTGAAATTTCACTTCCAGAATATCAAGCCCCGCAGCTTTTTTAATGTCTTTTCCGTATTTTTCTTCAATCATTTCAGTCATCATCTGAGTGGGAAACTGAGAACTGCCCCCGGTTCCGCCCCCGCTCAGTTCCGATGCTTTTTTTCCGAACAGCAGCAGCGACAGAATGTCTCCGTCTTCTTCCGTAGGATCGGAACTGAGTTTGAAACTGAGCTGATCCGG
>JAIFKL010000286.1:0-12324 GCA_020049595.1 Desulfobacteraceae bacterium | reverse complement strand
CTTTCAATATCCAGCGTGGGTTCGATTTTGTAGGGATTCACAAAATCAATCAAGCCTTTGCTGATGTCAAACTCTTTTTTCTGATAAGTAATAGTCCCGGATTCGATTTCCGCCCTGCCGCTCACAAGGGGCTGATTCAGCTTGCCGTAAACACGGAGGTCAGGCGCAATTTCAAGATTGGCAAGATTGTTTTCCACCAGAAAAGGATTCCGGCGTTTCACGGAAATGTCAAGACTCATGTTTTTGAGAAAAGGCTGCTTCATCTCTTTGGCTTGGGGTGCGGTTTCCCGTTTCTTGCGCCCGATTCCCTTCAAACCTTCGAGAAGACTCAGATTGACGTCTTTGAAATATGTTCCTTCGAGAATCACAGCATCGCCGGTAAGGGCTGTTTTTTCCGGCGTTCCGCTGAGTTGCAGATCGGCATTCAGCAGCATGTCCAAAGTTTCGGGAACCTGTACCGGCAATGATTCGGCTTTGAGTTTTGCATCTATCCGGGCGGGCTTAAATGACTTCAGCGCAATTTTGCCGGTCAGATCAAGCCGCCCTGTGTCCAACTGCCCTTTCAGATTTTCAACAGTGAGGGCATCCGGCGTAATCTGAATGCGACCGTTCAAGTCATGCAACTGCTGCAAAAGACCGGGAACCGTCATTCCGGCTTTCTCCAAATTCACCGTTGCCTGAATATCGGGTGCGGACATCGTGCCTTTGACTCGTGCTGAGAGCAAAACTTTTCCCGTCACATCGGAAAGGTCTTCCGCAAAAGCAGATACGACTTGCAGGGGAATGTCTCCGTCTGCCTGAATCGCAAGGGGACCGCCGAGTTTCAGCATTCCTTTCACATCAAGGTAGCCGTCTTTCAGCACCCGAAGCCGGGAACCGGGTAGTGAAACTTTTCCTGCCTCAAAATCAGCTTTGAAATCCTGAGAGGAAATCATTTCCTGCCCTTTCACAAGAAAATCGAGTTTTGATAAATTCGCAGAAACACGGATATTTTTCACATCAGCCGCGTTTCCTTTTGCCTCAATTTTTCCGCTCAGTTTTCCGCCGAAATCTTTCTGATCCGCAAGCTTTAAATAAGGTTCAAGATTTGTTTCATTAAAAACAGCCGTAGCTGAAAAATCTTTTTTCTGCAAATGAAAATCCCCGACGACATCGAAATTCAGCTTTCCCGAAACCTGCGCGAGATAATCTTTGACGCCGACATGGAGTTGAAAATCCTCCACCGGCTTTCCTTTATACTGCAATTCTTTGAGCGTGATGTCTCCTTCAGCCTGCGGATTGCCGAAATTTCCCTGCCCTGAGACATCCAAAAGAATCTTTCCTTTTGCAATGTCTTTTTCCCGGATTTTGTCAATATTCTGCAATGAAATGCCTTTGCTTTTCAAATGCAGCAGATAGTCTTTTTTAAGCGAAATCCAGCCGTTTGCCTCAAGCATTTCTCCGGGAACAACCGAGACCTGAAGCGGAGCGATTCCGAGTTTTTCTCCGTCAAGCCGGGCGTTCAGTTTGATTTCTTTGAGTTTCTGAACGCCGAAATCAAAATTTTTTCCCGAAATTTCCGCAAAACCCTTGGGCTGTCTGATGCTTCCTTCAAGTTTTATCTTGCCGGAGACAATGCCTTTTATCGGCAATGTGCTTAAAAAATCAGTCGCTTCAATATTCTGGAGAGACAATGAGACATCGGAGGACAGCGATTCATACACTTTCATTCCCTCTTTGCCGAACAGTTGCACAGAGCCGCCGCCCTGTAAGACTGAACCCTGATTTTCAAGATTCAGTTCCGAGATTTTCAGCATTCCCGATGAATCCAAGCCTGCGCTGATTCTGACATTTCCGATGGCAATATCACGAAAACGAAGCTGATCGCCCCGCAGCGAGCAGTCAAAAACCGGACGTTTTGCGGGACCCGAGACATCGGCTTTCAGGTCAATCGCGCCGGTTACATCTTTCACTCCCAGCGCGAGCAGCGTATCTGCAAGGCTCGGCGAAGACAGCGTGAGTTTTGCAAGAATGTCCTGAAAGGCAAGATCAAATCTGCCGTCGGCGCGAAGTTCGGTTTTTCCTGCCGCAACCTGTGCGTCCCGCACTGTGACAAGCCCCTGCTCAATGCCCGCTGCCGCTTTCACGTTCAGGTTAATGGGCGCGGCAAGTTTGCTCGCGCTGATTTGCTCGCCTTGAACCGCCAGCGAGACTTCACCGGAGATATTTTTCGGCGAAATGCCTTTTCCGTCAAGAGAAATATCAGCATTTACAATGCCTTTTACTCCTTTGCCGATTAGTAATTCCGCAAGACTGATGTGATTTTCTTTGAGAGAAAGCTTGTAAGACATTGCGCCCAAATCTCTTTTCGGCGAAAGAAAGCCTTCGGCAAAAGCCTGCTGCAAATCCGCGATTCCCTGTAATTCCAGATTGCCGGAAGCCGCATCTGCCTTGAGATGATTCACGGTAACATATCGGTCTTTCAATCCCGCGTCCAATTCAATCTTATCAATCTGATTTCCCGCAAGATTTCCGCCTCCGTAACTCAGCAGAAGACTTGCCTGGGGATTGTTCGGCGTACCCTTGGTTGTGAGATGCAGTTTTGCCTGCCCCGTAAGCTCCTGTTTCAGCGACAGATTTTCCCGGACAGCATCAAGCGAAGCCTCAATATCAAGCGCAAGGTCAGCAATCCGCTCATTTGACAAAATATTTGCAACATTTCCGGAAAGCTTGAGCGATGCCATATCTGTGCCGACATTTAAAACAAGGGGATCAAGACGGCCGTCTTTCAGATTTGCCTGTAATCGCAGTCCGTCAAGTTTTGTCCGAATCTTCGGGCTTTCCACATCGCCTTTTCCGATTTCAAAAACAAGATTTGCTTTCTGCTTCCGAAAATCCGCATCCGAGCCGGTCAGACTGATGTTCTGCGCCGCAATCTTCAAGCCTTGCGCCTCGGCTTCGTATCGGACATTTCCGCCGATGATTTTAAGGGAATTGACAACAATATTGAAGGGAATGCCGGCGGATTTCTTTTCTTCGGGCGCTTTGGGTTTTGACGGCGGAAAAGCCTTTGTAATATTGAGCTTTCCCTCGGCGTCTGTGCGAATATCCGCACGGGGATTTTCCAGAATCAGTTCCTCAATTGTCAGATCGCCCCGGATAAGCCTGTCATAAGAAAAATCCGCAAAAAGCCGGTCAAATCCGGCAAGCTCCTCGCCTGAAGGACCCTTGAGCAATACATTTTTAAATTCAAATTTGCCGATGAGCAGTGAAAAGCGGATTTCTTCCCATGAAATTTTTCCGGGGATTTTCTGATTGATTTTTGCCTGAAGCGTCTGCTGCGCCTGTCGGGTTTCCGCATAAAAACGAAGCGCTACAGGCGCAAAGATTATCAGCATGAAACATAAGCCGACGCCGAACAGAATGTATTTGGTTCTTTTTTTCATCATAAGTTTTCCCTGATTCAAAAGGCATTTTATTTCTCACTTCTCACTTCTCACTTATAAAAAACTCCTCCCACATAATGCCTATATCCAGAAGAATCTTTATGCTTTTGCCGATCTTTGCCATTCCCGAAATAAAACGCAGGTCTGTTTTCCCGTCAATTTCCGGGGGAGACTCAATATCGCCCCCCCTGATGCCCAGAACTTCGCTGACAGCATCCACGATAATGCCGGCAGTGCGTTTTCCTGTTGTGCTTTCAATCTCCGAAATAATGATACAGGTCCGTTCCGAAGACTCTGCTGCTTCAAGCCCCAGCCGCCGCCTGATATCCGCAATCGGAATCACCCTGCCTCTGAGATTTGCCACCCCTCTGATAAAATCAGGCATGTTGGGAACAGGCGTTATCGGTATGATGCCGATAATTTCTTTTATCTTCACAATAGGGATGCCGTATTCCTGACCCGCAAGTGTGAACATCAGATATTTTTCCACCCGTTCTTTCGCGTTTTCCAGTTCTTCGGTCAGTCTGCGTATCTCTTCTTCTGCCTGCCTGCGCTCGGTGAGATCGTAAACAACAGTGAGAACGCAGGGTTCATTTCTGAAGGTCAGCGGCTGGGAGAACAGAGCAGCCCACAGAAGGCTGTTGTCCGCTTTTTTCATACACACCTGCAAATTGCTTACATGCCCTTTCTCATTCAGGATATTGACAAAATTTTCCCTGTCGTAAGGATTAGCATATAATTCAGCGGCTCTGCGCCTCAGAAACTCATCGCCCGATAATCCGAATATCTCACACGCGTGTTCGTTCACATAAAGAAATTTTCCGTCGGACAACTGGGCAATAATCACCGGCACCGGTATGGTTTCGCTGATCAGGCGAATCCGTTCTTCAATTTCTTTTATGGAGGCATCCACTTTGCAGAGCAGGTCCGCCCCGATCTGATCGGTGTGGACGGTGGTCATCTCCAGCATGGTTTCCAGATCGTCTTTTTCTTTGCGAATATCGGCGTTCTCGGCTTTGAGCCGTGCTGTTTCTGATAAAAGTATCAGAATGATATTGATCAAAAATTGTGTCTGCGGAACTTCCATTGAAAATATCCCCGTCGGAGGGTGTCTGAAACGTCAATATAACTGTCATGTAGGGCGGACAAAGCGCAGCGTGTCCGCCAAGTTATCTGTAGAACGGGTTTCAAACCCGTTTTACAGAGGAAATTAGAAAAACGGGTTTCAAACCCGTTCTACAGAGCTGTTGCAGTAGGGCGGACAAAGCGCAGCGTGTCCGCCAAGTTATATGCAGAACGCCCAAGCTAAAAATAGGTATCTGTTTTTAGCCAGGGCCGTTCTACAGATCAGAATGATCTGCATAAACTGAGTTTTTTGAAAAAACTCAGTTTCTTGAGAGTGTATATGCTTTCTGCGCCGCTATCCGGGTTTCAACTACTCAAAAATAATTTCCAGCCCGCCCTGCATCAGCTTTTCAAGCCCTGTCATTGATCTTGCCTGCCATGAATAATTGTTCGAGCAGCGAATCAGAAGCCGGATGCCTCCTTTGTTCCGCAATTTGATGATAAAACCGCCGATTGCGGTGATGCCGGAACTGTTGAGAAATTCCAGTTCCTTCACATTTAAGGTGACGGTTTTGCCGGAATCTGTCTGTGCGACGACCTTATCAAACAGCTCAATCGTTTCTTTGTAGCCTTCTTTTCCTCTCATATCAAGCATTCCCGCGCAGGTGACGGTTGCGGACTCGACAGAATAGGCGATCCTGAATTTATTTCCCTGCACTTCCATATCATGCTCCTTTCAATTACCCGATACTGTAGCTTATCCTCTTACAATCGGCAATCGGGCAAGTGTCGTTACAGTTTTGATTCCGCGGGCATTTTCCCCGAATTTCCATGAAAGCATTACACCGTAATCATTTATCATGGTCAGGAATCCCACTCCGGATTCGTTGCTCTCACCCGACGCGCTCTTTTCAAGCTGTTCCAGAAATAATACCGAGGTATCTTCGCTGAGAATTTTTGTGATAAACATCTGAAAGTTACCTTCGCTGTCAGGATGAACGCTGTTGGTGACATAAAAGCGCAGTTCTTTTTCGCATAAATACAGGCAGATTTCAATCATATATTCCGGCTCATAGCTGAATTTCACGGCATTGCCCAGCAACTCTCCGGATATATAGTGAACTTCATCTTCAACCTGTTTTCGGATATGCGGGGAAATACTGCAATGATCCGGAAAAAATTTTCCCCAGAATGTTGACAGAAACTTTGCAGACAGGCTGCTTCCTTCCCAAAGCTCGTCAATATTCAGCGTCATTGCCTGAAAACTCAGGCTTAACCGCCCTTTCATATCTCCTTCATCCATTTCGATAAAATCTCCGAATACTTTATTCTGCTTTTCGGACATTTGCATTATCCTTTTCCTGTTGTATCGAAAATTATAAGTATTATCTTTCTTTTCCGACTAAAAAATCTAATTTATTAACAAATTCATTCATCATTTTTACCTGAGTATTCATTTCCTGAGATGTTTCCGCCAATTCTTCTCCTCTGACGGCGTTTTGTTTGACAAGCGCATCCATTTCAGATACGGATTTGTTTATCTGACTTATTTCTTTTGCCTGCTTATTTGAACCCTGTGCAACTTCGCCGATCCATCCTCCGAGGTTTTTAATACCTGTTTCAACCTTGTTAAAAGTATCATAAACCGTTATAACTGATTTTGAACCGTCTTTTATTTTCTGAATAATACCTTCGATAATCTCATTTGTATTTTCAGCCGATTCTGCGGACTGCATCGCAAGGCTGCGGACTTCATTTGCAACTACGGCAAATCCTGCGCCAGCCTGCCCTGCCCTTGCTGCTTCTACTGCGGCATTTAAGGCAAGAAGATTTGTTCTGAAAGCAATTTCATCTATGGTTTTAATAATCTTACGGGTTTCCTGACTTGCCTGTGAAATTTCCTGCATGGATTTTGTCAAATCGGACATCACAGAATTTGCTTTTTCAATGCCTTCTGCTGTCTGTCCGGCAATATCATAAGCTCGGTCGGCATTTTCAGCATGTTGCCGAGTTGCGGAATCTATCTGTTCAAGAGAATAAGATGTCTGACCCAGTGAATCCGCCTGAATTGCCGTGCTTTGTGCAAGCTGTATGCTGGCAGAGGATATATTTTCAGAAGCAAGAGACAGAGATTGAGAACTGTTCTGAATCCCTGAAATAAGCTGATTTAAAGAATTGTTGACTGATCTGCTTAAAAAAAAGACAAAGCCGGCAATATTCAACACTATAAAAACAATGAAAAAACTTCCTTTTATTATTCTTTCTGAAACCGCGTCTGCCATGATTCTGACAGATTCCCGCCCTCTTTCCGCAATAAAAGCATCTGTTTCTTTCATGAATTTCAGCAGATTTTCTTTTTTCTGATTTACAAGATTTATGTCTTTTAAAAATTCCAGACAGGCATGATTAAAGGAAATGACTGTTTTTTTATATGTTTCAATATCGTTCATAATTATCCTGCCGTATTCGGCAATATCGGAATCATAAGCATTCAAGGTTCTTACCCTTAATTCAAGATCATCCGACAAACTTAAAACAGGATTTTCCTGCTCTTTTTCAGAAGATTTGAAATATTCAAGCCCTGATTCTGTATATAAAAGCCTGATTCTGAGAATGGTTTCACGATAACCCGAAATCATATAAGGCAGCCGTTCCAATATTGACGTATCCTGCCCCTCGGCACTGTAATTGATTATTTTTTCAGAAATAAGTTCTCCGAGTTTGGCGGCGTCATCATCAGTTTTCTGATGAATCTTGTTTATTTCCTCATTTATAAGATTTATTTTCTCACATTGCTTAAAAATTTTTCTGATGTTTTCATCAAATTCATTCAAAGATTTCTTTAATCCGGCGTTGGCAACTTTTGATGAAAGCGCGGCTGTTTCACTTATAATATTTTTGCTTTGGGCTTTTAAAAATTCATCTTTTCCATAGAATGTGCTGATAATAAAATTTGTATCTGCAATAATTTTGCCTATTTCTCTTCCTGAACGGGAATTTTCCATCATCTGCCCGAGTTCGGCTGAAAGAATATCCGTTAAAAGGTTTTTGTTCTGATGAAATGAAAAAAATACCGCAAAAAGAATAAGGCTGAATGTTGTAATAATCAGAATATTGATTAAAAAAAGTTTTGAAGAAATGCTTTGGCAGGAAAAAGAGAATATTTTTTTCATTGCTTAACCCTTTTTCTATCCGCAAATAAACAGGCATAATTATCCTGCTCATAAACGGACAGGCTCTTTATAATTCAATAGCGATGTAGGGCGGACACGCTTCGCTTTGTCCGCCCTGCAACAGCTGTAGAACGGCCCCGGCTGAAAACAGATAAACCCGTTTTACACTGACATGGCGGACACGCTTCGCTTTGTCCGCCCTACCGGTTCCTTCTTCATTCTGATGTTTTCATAACTTCCGCTTTCTGAAATACCATGGGCTGGGGCTTGATTCCCAGCGATTTGAGGGCGGTCGGATTGATAACGGCTTTTCCGTGTTTGTTTTTAGCAACAGGAAGCCGGGAAATCGGCGTTCCCTGCATTGCTTTCAACAGCATCTGTGCGGAAGTTTCACCCTGTTCATAACTTGCTATGGTAACGGCACACAGAACACCGTGTTTTATAAGGTCTGTAACATCTGTGAAAGTCGGCTTGCCGAAAGCCTTTACCAATTCAGATGTAGCCTCTTTCAAAGTAAGAGGCTTGCCGTCATTGCCTGTCAATCCTCCCATGCTGGTCATAAAAAGCAGATCACAGTCTTTTTTCAATTCTTCTGCCATTTCAATCGCGTGTTTAAGCGTGTCAGGTGTTTTGAATCCTTTTGAAATCGCAGGATAAGTATCTGATTCGCTTTTTACCTGTTTTAAAACAGCTTCTGCAACAGGACCGGCTTTTACCATATAACCCACAGTTTTGATTGAAGGAACAATCTGCTGTGCATATGCTATGGATTCTTTCATGTGAAGGCGTTCCAACATCCCTGAAACATTGGATGCCGGATAACCGTATTGTTCCGGTTCCGCATTTACTCCGCAAAACATTACCGGTGTTTTCACCTTGTCTTTTAAATAAGGAACAACAAACAAAACCTGGGCATTATCATCTGCGGCAATAACACCGTCGGGCTTAAATTCCTGAAACAGGGTATATGCTTCTTGTGCTTTCCGAGCGCCTCCTTCAAAATTCTCCATGGTATTCATGTAAAAATACTTGATTTCACTCAGTTCGCCCAGTGCTGTTTCAATTCCTTTTTTCATATTTTCACACCAGGAAAGTTTTTCCTCATAACTCATGACAACAAGCACTTTGAATTTTGCAGCCTGACTGATTGCAGGAAACAAGCTGCAAATAAAAAGAACCGAAACAGTCATAAGCCGGAACAAATTGACTCTGAACATAAAATCCTCCTTGTAATTGAATTTTCAGTTTTAAAAAAATGCCATAATTTTTACCCTTAAAATAAGTTTTTCATCACCGCCTTTTTTTGAAAATTTACACCCGCTTCATCGTAGGGCGGACAAAGCAAAGCGTGTCCGCCGTTTCATAAAGGTGGACTACATATCGCCCACAGCCATGTAGGGCGGACAAAGCGAAGCGTGTCCGCCAAGTCCGTATCGTTGTAAAACGCCCAAGCTGAAAATAGGTATCTGTTTTCAGTTTCATAAAGGCGGACACGCTTCGCTTTGTCCACCCTACATCTGAAAACTGACCGCTTTTACGCTCCCCCGATGATTGCTGCCAAATTATCTACAAATATCTTCATCTGCTTTGCCTGCGTATTCATTTCTTCAGACGCGGATGCAGCATGTTGTGAATCCTGTGCATTGTGCTGAGTTATTCTGTTGATTTCTCCAAGTGATTTGCTGATTTGTTCAATTCTTTCAAACTGTTCTCCCGATGCCTCTGAAATTTTTGTCACCCAGTTGCCGATCTCAACCGCATTTTGGGCCACATCCGAAAAGGTCTGTTTTGTAAGGCTTACAAGATGCGAGCCGTTTCTGATTTTGCTGACAGTCTTTTCAATAATCTCGCCTGTATTTTTTGCAGCCTGTCCCGCTCTCATGGCAAGATTTCTGACCTCATCCGCAACCACCGCAAATCCTGCTCCTGCCGAACCTGCGCGGGCTGCCTCGACTGCCGCATTCAAAGACAGAAGATTTGTCTGAAATGCAATCTCTTCTATCTGTCGGATGATGTTGAAAGTTTCATAGCTTGCAGTTGTAATTTCTTCTATGGAACGAATCAGCTCTGCTATTGACATATTTGCCTTCTGAATGAGCTGTCCGGTCTCTTTTTCCAGCGCGTCTGCTTTTTTGGCAGCGTCTGCATTCTGTCCCGACATGGAAGATACTTCCTCAAGTGCCCCGGATGTCTCCTCTGTGGATGCTGCCTGTTGTGCAGAACCTTCGGCTAAAGACTGACCCGATGCCGCGATCTGCTCGGAAACAGATAAAAAATGTTTATAGCTTTCCGTCAGTCCGGCAATGATGGTTTTCAAAGGTTTCAACATGAGCGATACCGAATAAGTGATAAGCATCAGAACCGTGAGAATCCCGGCGGACAGCATCAGAATTACTTTCTCAGACAATTTTATTCTTTCCTGAATCCGCTCCTGAAGACTCTGTGTTTTTTTCACAAGCGATTTATCGGCTGCATCCATGGACCCCAGCACCTGTCTTTGACGATCATCCAATATGTTGAGCTGATGCTGAAATTCCTTCAATTTTATTTGAAAATCATCAATTGCTTTTTCATATCTGAGAATCGTTTCTGCAAATTTTTTGCCGAAAGAGACAATATCAGGCTCAGATTCGCTTACGGGTCTCAGCCTTACCTTAATTTCGCTGAGTAGAAGAAATATCTGCATTATTTTTCCCTCACCCTCTTTTTCTGCTTTTGAAACATGAAGATGTTCATTTGTAAGATTCCTGACAAGCATACTGATTCGCAGAAATTTTTCTCTGTACCAGGGAATATCAAGCCCTATCCGCTCCAAGCCTGAGACATCTCCGCCTTCCATCATGAGCATCACCGAAGTTTTTGCAATCAGGTCTGAAAATTCTATCAGACTGCTGTTCAGTTCGGCATCTGTTTTTTTCACTTCCTGCGAGATGCTTTGAATTGTCTCGCCATGAGCGATAAGAATTTGCAGTTGTGCGGCAAACTCCTGAGAAATTTTTGCGATATGATTATCCGAACCCCCTGTACTTAACGCTGTTGCGGATTTTACAAGACGTTCCCCGTCATTTTTTAAGGCATCCTCCTGTTCGAGAAAAATATTGATCAGATGAGAACTATCTGTAAAAATAGTAGAAAGTTCTCTTCCCATTCTTGCATTTTCCACAATATTGGCAACGTCCTCTTTTACAATGCCTGTCATAAATATTTCGATCTTACTGAAAGAAAAAAACACAGTGCCGACAACTCCGCAGAATATCAAGAGTATCAGCATGTTGACCGTCAGCAGTTTTGCGGCAATATGCCAGTGGGAGAAGAGTTTCATATTTTTATCCTTCGGGGAATACAGTAAAGCGCCAAAGCTGAAAATAGACCAAACTCGCTTTACCATGCACATGCACCATAGTAGAGCGGGTTTGAAACCCGCTTTACTGTGCCATTCGTTTGACTACTTTTTCAGAAATTCCAGCGTGAACACATCGCTTGCCGGAATTTTTTTGTCAATTTCCTTATATTCATACAAAAGATTAATCCCTTTTTCCCAGATTTCTTCTTCCATAAAACCGATCAGTTGCTCTCCGATTCCTACTGTTGCCAAGTAGTTGAAAACTTTCAATGATTCCGTCTGCTGTTCCGCTTCTCCTTCGGGATAATATTTGGCGATGATCAGCTTGGCTGCTGCTGCCGGGTCTTTGAACGCTTCTTTCCATCCCCGCAAGGTTGCGCTCAGAAAATTCTGAACGAGCTGAGGATTTTGTTGTATCATCGCATCGCTTGCAACATAGAGTCCGCTGTAAAAGTCATATCCGTATTTGAACCCCGGCATGTAAGTGACGTCATATCCCATTTTTTTCATTGTCAGGGGTTCGTTATTCATAAATGCGTTATAGACATCTATTGTTCCGTCAATCAGGGGCTGAAAATCCCAGCCGACTTTGACAGGAATGATATCCTCATATCGCAGTCCCTGATTTTTCAGCATGATTCTGATCATCACGTCTGATTCCGGATTATTGAGCCCGACTTTTTTCCCCACAAGGTCTTTGGGGGTTTCAATACCCTTTGCCTTCAAACTTAAAAAACACGACGGCGACTTTCGGAATGCCGTGCCGATTGCCTTCACGGCGTTCCCTTTGACTCTGAGGCGGATTAATTCGGCAGCGTCTGCGACCGCAAACTGGGCTTTTCCAGCGACAACATCGTCAATCGGAACAACCCCTGCTGCCCAGCCTTTAACCGTCAGATCAATTCCGGCATCTTTGTACCAGCCTTTTTCTTTTGCGACCAGAATACCCGCAAACTGGACATTCGGAACCCAGTTCAGTTGAACGGTCAGCGGCTGAAGCGCTTCTGCGGCATATCCGGCACCCGCAAAGCCCAGCACAATAAACAGACACACAAGACATTTCACACATACCTTTTTCATAATACCTCCTTTTTTTGCAGGTCGGGGCTCTTTTCTCAACCCGACCCGCGGTTAAATTTACTGCTTTTTCTCAAAATAAAAAGCATTTAAAAAATCCATTGTAAACACATCTTTTGCAGGAATTTTTTTGTCAATCTGCTTGAAATCATACAGAATGTCAATTCCTTTCTGCCAATAATTATCTTCCATCCAGCCGAGATATTTGCCTTCGCCAAGCGTTGCAAGATATTTGAACACT
>JAIFKL010000144.1 GCA_020049595.1 Desulfobacteraceae bacterium | reverse complement strand
ACAGCATGTTATTCTGATAAAACAGCGACCACAAAAATTGACTGTCCGGCTAAAGACGCCGTAGCCGATAAGAGAGGAAAAGGCGGGGATGATTATTACGGTCAGGACAGCAATTACAAAATCAATGCGCCCTCTTATCTCAAGCTTGATGCAGCAGGGAAGGAAGTGGGACTTGCAATCACCAGTTGGTCTATGGTCAAAGATAATATCACAGGTTTGATTTGGGCAGTGAAGGATACATCAAACGGAACAGCGAATCCTTCAAATCCCCATGATGCAGACAATACTTATAGGTGGGATGAAGTTGCCAGCCTGTTTCTTAATAACCTGAATAATCCGACCACTTCTTTCGGAGGCGTCACTGACTGGCGGCTTCCGACTGCTCAGGAGTTGGCTTTTATTGTGAATGCCGGGGGATCAAAACCTGCCATCCGATCTGATTTTTTCCCCAATATGCAGAAGAAATACTGGACTTCCACCGAATATGCAAAAGCTGCAAGAGCCAGTACCAAGGCATGGTATATAGATTTCTCAGAAGGCGGCAAAGTCGCTCCCGCACTTAAAACTGAAACCCTTTATGTGATGGCGGTTCGGGGAAAATCCGCTTCGGTTTCATCTCGTTTTACCGACAACGGAGACAAAACAGTTTCAGACAGCAGCACCGGACTGATGTGGACAAAAGAAAATGCCTCTCCCAGCGATCAGGATTGGGAAGGCGCGATTCTTGCCTGTGAATCTGTTAAAGTGGGAACGCACACAGACTGGCGTCTGCCGAACCGTGCGGAACTTTTTTCCATTATGGATTTGAGCAAAAATGCTCCGGCCATGGATGCAGTTTTTACGAGCCCGGGCGCAAAATACTGGTCATCCACCACCTATGATGACGCCGATACAGCCGTAAAAGACAGCAGCGCATGGTATGTGGAAACAACTGACGGTACGGTGATCTATACTGATGAAGAAGCAAAAGTTTCTAAAACAGCAACAGCTTCTGTGCGCTGTGTCCGCGGCGGACAGAATGAAATCGGCGGAGATAACAAGCCGACAACAAGCCTTGTTGTAACAACTCCCACGCTGGCTTCAAGCTGGACTAACGGATCGCTGATGCCCATTATATGGAAAACCAGCACTTTAGTTAAATCAGATGTCAAAATCTCTCTTTCCTGCACCGTTAACGATCAGACGACCGAGCAGGTGATTGCCGCGGGTACGCCGAGCGACGGAACTTATCTGTGGACGGTCAGCGGTCCGGCAGCCGGTTCTGACGAATGTTATATAAAAATAGAGTCAACGGCTACTGCGGAGAGTGCATACAGTGCTGTTCAGGGTCCTTTCGCTATTCAGGCTGGAAGCGCGGGCGGCGGCTGCAATGACCTGCCGTGTATTATTCACGGTCTGCAAGTTTTAACCGGTAAATAAATTTCAGGTGTAGTCATAAGGTGGGCATAACATGCCCACCTTATGACCTTTTCATCTTATGAACAGTTCAAAAGTTTTGTCCGTTGTGACATTTGTGTATTGTCTGGCAGCGTTTCTCTATCTCAGTGCATGGATATTCAAAAAAACGCTGCCGGGCAAACTGGCAACCGGAGCGGCAGTCATTGCCTTTCTGGGCAATACCGCAGGTATTCTCATGCGGTGGGCAGAATCCTATCAGATGGGCATCGGCCACGCCCCGCTTTCCAATATGTATGAATCCTTAGTCTTTTTCGCATGGACCCTTATCCTTATTTATTTTTTTATTGCTTACCGGTATAAAAATCGCAGCATTGATATATTCGGGGGCGTGTTTGCCGCGCCTGCTGCTTTTCTGGCAATGGCTTACGCGTCTTTGTCTCCGAATGTGAGCGACCGGATTCAGCCTTTGATCCCGGCATTGAAAAGCAACTGGCTGATCGCCCATGTAGTGACCTGTTTTTTCGGCTACGCGGGCTTTGCTGTGGCATTCGGCATCAGTGTCATGTATCTTTTCAGACAGCGGGAACCGGAAGTCAAAAATCATGCGGATTCCCATATTCCCGAACATGATGTTCTGGATGAACTGACACACCAGATGATCATGTTCGGGTTTCTTTTTTTGTCCGTGGGGATCATCACCGGCGCTGTATGGGCAAATTCCGCGTGGGGAACATACTGGTCATGGGACCCCAAAGAAACATGGTCTCTGATCACATGGTTCATTTATGCAACTTTTTTACATGCCAGACTGATGCGGGGATGGCAGGGCAGACGGATTGCCTATCTTTCGATTATCGGATTCATGGCGGTGCTGTTTACCTACTTCGGGGTGAACCTGCTGCCGGGACTCCACAGCTACGGACAATAATCTGATTTTAATGATCTGATTTTATTGAAAGGTCCTTGACAAATTTTATTAAAATTAAAATGGTCTTGACAAAAACCGGCACGCTGTGTAAACAGAACTTCAATTATATTTTGTCAAGGGCGGAACAAAGATTTATTTTAAATTAAGCTGTGTGCGGTTTTTTTTAACCACAAAGGACACGTAGAACGGGTTTCATCTATTTTCAGCTTGGGCGTTTTACTGCGCTGAACTGTAGAACGGGTTTCAAACCCGTTTTACTGTAAAACAACTGTAGAACGGGTTTCAAACCCGTTTTACTGTAAAACAACTGTAGAACGGGTTTCATCTATTTTCAGCTAACACAAAGCTTTGTGAATCCTTTGTGAACTTTGTGTTCTTTGCGGTTTAAAAAACCTGCACATCACATTTATTTTTCGTTTTAATTTTTTTGGCGACTATGCAAACGGAGTTTTCATGAGCAAACCAGTGGATCACAAAAAAGAGGTACTCGGCGACGGCTCGGGCGGATTTGCAATCCTGTTTTTTCTTCTTGGATTGGTGGCAAGTCTCATTGTGGGCTGGGTGGTTTATCCCAAGCTTCTCTATTCCCAGAAAAATCAGCCCGTAGATTTTAACCATGCGCTCCATATAGATCTGGTGGATGAAGGATGCGAAAGCTGCCATTTCTTCCGGGAAGACGGAACGTACTCCGGTGTCCCGAAACTGGCGCAGTGTATCGGGTGCCATGAAGAAGTTCAGGGCGAAACCAAGGATGAGGCGATATTTGTAGAACAATATGTCAAACAGGGAAGAGAAGTTCCCTGGCTGATTTATGCCAAACAGCCGGACTGCGTATTTTTTTCTCATGTCGCGCATGTCAAAGCCGGGGGAATGGATTGCGTTACATGCCACGGTCATATCGGCGAATCCGCAAGCCTGAAGGTTTATGAAGAAAACCGGATCACAGGTTACAGCCGGGACATCTGGGGGAAAAACATATCGGGCTTAAAGACAAATACCTGGGACAGGATGAAAATGGATGACTGTTCCGAATGCCATGAGGAAAAAGGCGTCAATGCAACCAGCGTTCAGACAGGAAAAGGCGCATGTTTTGTATGTCATAAATAGCTTGGAATTGAGAATTGAAAATTGAGAATTGAGAAGTGGAGAAGTGTCTATTTCTCAATTTTCAATTCTCAATTCTCAATTAAAAAAGGATAAAAGCACATTATGAAAGTCTCCAGAAGAACATTCTTGTCAATCGGATCATTTATTGTCGGGGGAGCCGCGGGAACAGCTTTGTCTCCCCTGCCGTGGAAACTGACAGATGACCTTTCGATATGGACACAGAACTGGCCCTGGACACCGATGCCGGAACGCGGGGAAGTCAGTTATGTCAATTCTGTATGCACCCTCTGCCCCGGCGGCTGCGGGATTTCTGTCCGCAAAGTGAACGACCGGGCAGTCAAAATAGAGGGAATGAAAGGACATCCTGTAAATGACGGCGGCATCTGTATTCTCGGTCTTTCCGGGCTTCAGTTGCTTTACGGGCCGACCCGTATCAAAACGCCGCTCAAACGGGTGGGAGAAAAAGGACAAGGCAAATTTAAAAAAATTTCATGGGATGAAGCCCTGAAGGAAGTGGCAGAAAAACTCGGGACCCTGCGTTCCGAAGGCAAATCCCATACTGTTGCCTGTGTATCGGGTTCTGCCTGCGGCACTGTGCCGCAGTTGCTGAAACGGCTGCTCACGGTTTACGGATCGCCCAATTTTATGTCTGTGCCGACGATGCAGGACGCGTACGCGGTCACACTGAAGCTTATGCACGGCGTTGACGCGTGTCCGGGCTTTGATGTGGAAAATGCGGATTTTATTCTGAGCTTCGGCAGCGGTATCATTGAAGGCTGGGGATCAACCGTGCGGATGTTCAAGGCAAACAGCGCATGGCAGGATAAAAAAATAAAAGTCGTACAGATTGAATCCCGTATGTCCAACACCGCGGCAAAAGCTGCAAAGTGGATTCCGGCGCGTCCGGGTTCGGAAGGCGTGCTGGCATTGGGAATCGCGTATATGATGCTCAGGGACGGTCTGTATAAAAAAGAAGTCTGCGACAGCGCTGCCGGATTTGAAGATTTCAGAAAAACAGTATCGGAGAATTACGCTCCGGAAAATATTGCCGCTGCAACAGGCATTGAAAAAGAAACGATTGAATCGCTGGCAAAAGAATTTGCCGGTGCTGCAAGTCCGCTGGCAATCTGCGGACGGGGACAGGGACACACCCCCGGCAGCCAGTATGAATTTATGGCAGTTCATGCGCTCAACGCATTGGCAGGAAATATCAACAAAGCAGGAGGCGTATTCACAGTTCCCGACCCCAAATATATTGCATGGGCGGAACCGGAATTGGATGAAACCGCACAGAAAGGAATGTCGTCCCCGAGAATTGACGGCGCGGGGAGTGAAACTTATCCTCATGCAAAATCTCTGCTCAACCGTCTGCCCCCGGCGATTCTGTCTGCACAGGGCGAGTGTCCGGTGCAGGCGCTGCTGATTTCCGAAGCAAATCCCTGCTATACGCTTTCGGACACTCAGACCGTAAAAAAAGCATTTGCCAAAATTCCTTTTGTGGTCAGTTTTTCTTCATACATGGATGAGACAGCGCAGTATGCCGATATCATTCTCCCGAACCATGCCTATCTTGAAAGACTCGAAGATGCGCCGGCTTATGCCGCCGGTCTTTCAAAGCCGGTGATAGGTCTTTCAAAACCGGTGGTAACACCGCAGTTTGATACAAAACATACCGGCGATGCGGTCATAGCGCTGGCAAAAGCTTTGGGAGACAAAGTCGCAGCAGCATTTCCTTGGGAAAGCTATGCCGCGTGTCTTGAAGAAACTTTGGGCGACAAATGGAAAAGCCTGAATGAAAAGTGCTTTGCTGTCGTAGAAGAAAGCATCGAAGCCCCGCTTCAGTTTTTTAAGCAGGAGTGCAAGCCCGTATTTGCCGAGGGTGATGAAAAGCAGTATCCTTTTGTTCTGATGCCTTATGATTCCATACGGCTTGCCAACGGTTTTATCGGAAATACGCCCTTTCTCACCAAAACAGTTCCGGATACGGTTCTCAGGAAAAATGATATATTTGTTGAAATAAATCCCAAAAGTGCAGGAGGTGATTCGCTTTCTCTGCGTGAGGGCAGTGCTGTGATGCTGACGACACCCAAAGGATCGGCAAAAGTACGGGTGCATCTTTCCGAAGAAATTATGCCCGGCGTGATTGCCATTCCCAGAGGATTGGGGCATACGGCTTATGACAAATACCTTGCCGGAAAGGGCATCAACTGTAACGAACTGATCGGTCCTGCGGAAGATTCCGGTTCCGGCTTTGATGCGGTGTGGGGAATCCGGGCAAAACTGAGCAGCGTATCAATATGACAGAAAATTGAGAATTGAAAATTGAGAATTGAAAATTCTCAATTCTCAATTCTCAATTCTCAATTTCCAAAGGGGTTTTGATGAATAAACAACACAATAAAGCCAAAAAATTCGGAATGGTCATTGATCTGGACAAATGCACCGGATGCGGGGCTTGCATGGTGGCATGTATGGCGGAAAACAATGTGCCTTTCAAGGCAGATGAGACCAACAAGCTTGACAGCATCACATGGCTGCGGGTGTATAAACTGACCAACGGCAAATCTTTTCCCAATGCGGATTTCTGCTATCTGCCCAGGCCATGTATGCACTGCGAAGGCTCTCACGGTCATTCTCCCTGCGTATCGGTCTGCCCGGCAACTGCCACCGATTACAGCCATGAAACCGGCATTGTGAGCCAGATTTATACCCGGTGTTTCGGATGCCGGTATTGCATGGCAGCCTGTCCTTATCATGCCCGGTATTTCAACTGGTGGGATCCGGTCTGGCCCGAGGGAATGGAAAAATATCTCAATCCGAATGTGTCTGTCCGCATGAGGGGTATCGTGGAAAAATGCAGTTTCTGCTATCACCGATACCAATTGGCAATGGAAAAAGCCTATTATGAAGGCAGACGGGAAATTGAGGAACAGGAATATCAGACCGCGTGTACGCAGGCATGTCCTGCCGGGGCTATCGTATTCGGCGATCTGGACAATCCCGAACATGCCGTGCATGAACTGAAAAAGAATCCCAATGCCTTCCGTCTGCTGGAACGGCTGGGAACCAATCCCAAAGTTTATTATATCTCTTCACGGGAATGGGTGCGGCAGGCAGGAGACAACTATCTTCGGCAAGAGGGTAAATCTGAGAAAAATTGAAGCGCGAAAACAGAACCGCTAAAACAGAACCACGAAAAACACGAAAGTTACGAAAGCCACGAAAGAATATTCATTTTCGTGCTTTTCGTTTCTTTCGCGCTTTCGTGGTTCACCTTTCGTGTTTTCGTGGTTCATGATTTCAAACGATAAGGAGTAAGACATTATGGATTCCGCATTGATTCCCGAAGGCGTGAAACGCTGTTCCGTCGGAAAATTTCTTATTTTTCTGGGAGTGGTCGGCGCGGTGCTGCTCTGGGGTGTTTTTGCCATGCTGCTTTGCTGGATCAAAGGCTTGAACCAGACCAACATGAATGACTATTACGGATTCGCGTTGTGGATATGGGCAGACCTTGCGGTGATTGCTTTGGGCGGCGGCGCGTTTTTCACCGGATTTCTGAGATATATCATCGGAAAAGACGAACTGAAAAACATCATCAACTATGCCGTACTCATCGGCTTTATCTGCTACAGTTCCGCGCTGCTGATTCTTGCCATTGACATCGGACAGCCGCTGCGCGGATGGTTTATTTTCTGGCACGCCAATGTTCATTCGATGCTCACGGAAGTGGCATTCTGTCTGAGCTGCTATTTCGGCGTTCTGACCATTGAATATCTGCCCCTGATTCTGGAAAACCGGCAGTTGGAAAAAGTGCCGTTCTTCCATCATCTCAGCCACAACATGCACGAAATTATGGCAGTGTTTGCGGCAACCGGCGCATTCCTTTCCTTCTTCCATCAGGGTTCTCTGGGAGGCGTTTCCGGCGTGCTGTTCGGTCGTCCCTTTGGATACAGGGAAGGCATATTTATCTGGCCCTGGACATTTTTTCTTTTCACATGGTCTGCGGCTGCCTGCGGTCCTTGTTTCACGATTCTGATTACAAAGATTACGGAAAAAGTGACCCGGAAGAAATTGGTCAAAGACAATGTAATCGAACTTTTGGCAAAGATTTCAGGCTGGATGCTGGCAACTTACACCATTGCCAAGATTCTTGACACATGGTACTGGGCATCGGTGACAGCGCCGAGCAAAGGCTTCTGGGTGCTGGATTTCTACTCGAACAATCCTTTTTACGGTCCCTGGATACTGGTGCTGGAAATCATTATCTGCGGTGTGCTGCCTGCGCTGATTCTGATTACCGAAAGCGGCCGTAAAAGTAAACCCGCATTGCTGCTGGCTGTTATACTGGCAGCTATCGGTGTTTCCGTGAACCGCTGGGTCATGGTGCTTCAGGTTATGGCAGTGCCGGTGATGCCCTTTGACAGTTGGTATATGTATTTTCCGAGCTGGCAGGAAATCGCCACCACGATTCTGCCGGTTGCTTACGGCGTGATCCTGATCGGCTTGTCGCATCGTTATCTGCCGATATTCCCGCAGGAAAAAGAACTCAACCCGGTGGATTGAGAAGTGAGAATTGAGAATTGAAAAATACCGTTTTTAATAAGATGGCTCAATTCTCAATTTTTCAATTCTCAATTATAGGAGGTTTTATGTTTCCGTTTATATTTGAATGGGTTTGGGATATGTCACACATCGTTTTTATGGGCGGTCTGTGGTATGCCCTGTCAATCATAGGGCTGGGCATGACATATTGCCTTATCAAGGCAATTGCCGACACTGCCGGTATAGGAATCGGCGGACATCACCACGACGACCACCACTGAAAGCAGGCATCTTGTTTCTCGCAAAGACGCAAAGAGCGCAAAGAAAAAAATCAGCCGCAGGGACACGCCGCCAGCGTGTTCTGCTTATAAATCTCTTTGCGGTCTCTGCGCCTTTGCGAGAACTTTTATAAAATAAAAACGCTTTTCTCTGAAAACAGGGAGAAGCGTTTTTTTATTTGTTTCGGAAATTCTTCATTTTTGAAAAGCTCCGTAGGAGCGTCATATTTGTAGCAATATCAAAATAATATTTCGCCCCTACAGGGCTTGTTCGGGTCTGTAAAACGGTCTGCTACAAATATGACGCCCCTACGGGGCTTGTCTTACAGGACTCATCATGTTTTACCTGGGTGTATTTTTCGGAGAAAACATCACATTTGCTGTCATAGAAAAGACGCTGAGAAATTTGGAAAATATTTATTGTCTGAAAGCCGTGACTCAGTTTTCTTCGGATACGAATCTGTCTGAAATCGAAGATAAAATCATCAGCATTTATAACGACAGAAAATTTACCATAAATCGGCGGGTTTTCAGTCAAAACCGGCGACCCGCAAAAACAGTGATAACGCCGCCTGTCATTGTCGTTAATTTCATCGGCAGAGATACAACTCGGACAGATGCGCTCCGAAAAAGAAAAATCCCGGCGGAGGGAATTTCTGTCTATCAGGGCGGGCATTGGAAAAAAGAAGATTACAGTTCTATATGTCTCGGCAACAACTATTATGTACCGGAACATGATCTGATGAAGACGTTGACGGCTGTAAGCAAATCAGGGCGTTTAATGATTGCGGATGAAATTCCCGACGCAGAAGATTTAATTAGGAATATTAAAGAATTGGAAACAGAGACAAGGGATAAAGAAAATGGAAACTCCCCCCTCAAGGGAGGAATCCCCGCAATTCCCCCTTTGAAGGGGGGCAGGGGGGATGTTTCCGCACAGACACCCCCCTGCCCCCCTCAAGGGGGGATTTGTGATCTTCCGGGTACGATTTCAGCCCTGTCTCTGCCGCTCTGGTTTTGTGAAAATGTTCGCATCATACGCCGTTATTGACGATGGAAACCGGAAAAACAGCCAAGGTGCCGCCCCTGCAAGCTTCAATCTCGTTCCCACGCTCCGCGTGGGAATGCAGCCGGGACGCTCCGCGTCCCTCGTTCCGGAGTGCTGAAATGACCCATTTTATAAAATTGGTTCGGCAGAGTAAAACGGGTTTGAAACCCGTTTATCGTTCCCACGCGGAGCGTGGGGAACGAGAATTTATTTGCAGTTAGGATATTTCTATGGAAAAACAAAACAAAAAATACGCGCTCATCATCATTGACATGCAAAATGATTTTGTGCTTCCCGGCGCGCCTGCCTGCGTGGCCGGGGCTTATGCCAGCATTCCCAAGATTCGGGAAGCATTGGATTTTTTCAGAAACAAGACATTGCCGGTCTTTCATGTGATACGCGCATACAGAGCCGACGGCAGCGATATTGAAATCACACGCTTGAAAGCCTTTACCCAGGAAAAGCCCTACGGCGTGACGGGAACCAAAGGCGCTGAAATTGTGGACGAATTAAAACCGCTCCCGGGAGAATATCAAATCATCAAAAACCGCTTCAGCGGCTTCATGCAGACAGAACTTGACTTCATGCTCAGAAGGCTGAATGTCTCTCACATTGCGGTCTGCGGGACTCAATATCCCAACTGCATCCGAACCACAATTTTTGACGGCGTTTCTTACGGCTATCACGTCACGCTGCTGACAGACGCGACTTCCGCCCAACGCCCGGACATTGCTCAGGCAAACATACGAGACATTGCAAACATCGGCGTCGAATGTCTCACCGTAGCCGAGTTTAAAGAAAAAATGAACCTGTAGGGGTACGCCGTCGGCGCGCCCTCCGGAGTGCCGTTTCAGTAAAGCGGATTTTCAATCCGCTTCAAAGCGATTTGCAAAATCGCTTTACTGAGGGCACGCCGTCGGCGCGCCCCTACGGAGTTTTACAATTTGGATTAAACTCAACTGAAGGAATTTTAGCACGATGCTGACTGAAAGAGAAATCCTTTCCACGCTTGAGATGCTTCAAAGCGAGCATTTGGATTTGCGTACTGTTACGCTCGGTATCAGTCTTTTAGATTGCGCCAGCCATGATCTGAACACACTGAAATCAAATATCCGCAGCCGAATCCTGAAACTTGCCGAAAATCTTGTCAGCGTATGCGACCGGATCGGCGACAAATACGGCATTCCGGTGGTGAACAAGCGCATTGCCGTGAGTCCCATTGCGGTGGTCGGCGCGCCGTTTTCTTCCGGGCAGTTGGTCGAGATTGCCAAAACGCTCAACGACACTGCCAAAGAGGCAACTGTTGATTTTATCGGGGGATTCAGCGCATTGGTGGAAAAAGGCATTGCCAAAGGCGACCGGGCTTTGATTGAGGCAATTCCTCACGCGCTCGCGGAAACCGAGCGGGTCTGCGCGTCCGTGAATGTCGCGTCCACCCGCGCTGGCATCAACATGGACGCGGTATTTCTCATGGGAAAAACCATCAAACAGGCTGCCGCACTCTCTGCGGAAAGAGACGGCATAGCGTGCGCCAAACTCTGCGTTTTCGCCAATATTCCCCAAGACATTCCCTTCATGGCAGGCGCGTATCTCGGCATCGGCGAAGCCGACGCGGTCATCAATGTGGGCGTGAGCGGTCCCGGTGTCGTAAAAAAGGCGATAGACCGGGCTTTGGAAGCAAATCCGGAACTTGATCTGGGGCAGATTTCGGAAATCATCAAACGCACGGCTTACAAAGTCACGCGTGTCGGAGAACTCATCGGCAGAGAAGTTGCCGAAAATCTGAAAATTCCTTTCGGCGTAGTTGACCTGTCGCTCGCGCCCACGCCGAATGTGGGCGACAGCGTGGGAGAAATCTTTCAGAGTCTCGGACTGTTGAGCATCGGCGTTCCCGGCACCACTGCCGCGCTTGCGCTGTTGAACGATGCGGTGAAAAAAGGCGGCGCGTTTGCCAGTTCCCATGTGGGCGGTCTGAGCGGCGCGTTCATTCCCGTGAGCGAAGACCTGAACATCTCGGCATCCGCAGGCGCGGGGCATCTGTCTTTGGAAAAATTGGAGGCAATCACCAGCGTCTGCTCCGTGGGCTTGGACATGGTTGCCATTCCGGGGGATACGTCGGCGGATACGGTCGCGGCGATTATTGCCGATGAAATGGCAATCGGCGTGATTAACAAAAAGACCACCGCGGCGCGGCTGATTCCGGTACCGGGGAAAAAAGCAGGGGAACACGCATTTTTCGGGGGTCTTCTGGGGCAGTCGGTCATCATGCCGGTGAACAATGCGACCGGCGAAAACCGCTTTATCCGGCTCGGGGGGCGGATTCCCGCGCCGATTCAGAGTTTGACGAACTGAGCAACCCTGATTTCCCGAACTCCGGAGTGCTGAAATGCCTGATTTTATAACCTTATTTTATAAAATGGTTCAGCATTGTCCTCAGCCGGGGCGATTGATCTTTAAACGACAGCCTGAAATTGAGTCCCGCAGGGACGTTTGAAAATAGCCCGGCGATTCATCGCCGGGTCAAGATACCCCCGGATTAATTTCAAGTCCCGTAGGGACCGGCTGAATTAAAATACATCTTTATTTTTCAGCCGTCCCTGCGGGACTGTGAAAAATGGAGGTATTCGCCCCCCGGCAATAAATTGCCGGGCTATTCTCATCAGTCCCTACGGGACAAACATACCGAGTATTATCAGAATATTTTGCCCGAAAGAATCTGCAAGAAACGGATCACTTCGGCCAGACCGGCTTTGCCGTCGCCGCTGATGTCATATTCTTTTGTCGGGTCGCCCGTTGCCGAAAAGAACATTTCATCCTCTCCGGTTGCGCCGATGTCATCCGTTACGGTCAGAGTGACATCGTAAAATCCCTTTTTCAAATCCGTAACTGTTGCGGTTTCGCCGACAGCCGTTTTGTTATAAAGCGGATTTGTCGTGTGTCTGATCACCCACTGATAAGATACGACAGAGCCGTCAGGGTCGAAAGAACCGCTTCCGTCAAGAAGAATTTTATCTCCCGCGATCTGGTCGGAGCCAGCTTTTGCGGTGGGATTGTTG
>JAIFKL010000311.1 GCA_020049595.1 Desulfobacteraceae bacterium | reverse complement strand
CCCTGGCGTTTTACAGTAAAACGGCTTTGCAAGCCGTTTTGTGCCTGTTCGAGCAGTTCAAAAAAAAACGATTTGCAAAATCGTTTTACAGCAGATCAGACAAACCCCGCAGGGGTGTCATATTTGTAGGAGAAAAAAACATGATTACATCAACGCAAAAAATCGGAAAAAGAACGGTGATAAAAATACTCAAAGATATTGAAGACATGAAAACAGGAGAGGAATTTAAAGCCGCTCTGATGGAACTCTATACCAAAGGGGAAAAGGAAATTGTGATTGATTTCGGAGAGACCCGGATGATCAACAGTCACGGCATCGGCAAAATCCTGATGTTTTACAGAAGATTCAAGGCTATCGGCGGAAAAATCTATGTCGCACCGATGAATGAATCCATAAGGGAAATATTTGAATCGCTTATGCTCGACAAGCTTATTCCGGAGATCAGACCCTGACAATGGAAAATCAGAAACAATTACTGAAGTTTATCGTGGTGGATGACGAAGCCGAGATTACAGAATTTATATCCTATATCCTCAGAAAGACATACTGCAATGTCCGCACCGCAGGCTCCGGTGAAGAAGCGATACCGATGATATGCGAATCGCCCCCGGATATTCTTATCACAGACATTAATATGCCCGGAATGAGCGGCGTGGAACTGACCGAACATGTATTGAAACTTTATCCGGACACAGTGGCCATTGCGATAACCGGCTATAAAGATGTTGAGACGGCGGTGGAATTTATGAAGCGCGGGGGATATGATTTTCTGCTGAAACCCGTAAGCTTTTCCGCCATGCAAATCGGGCTTGAGTCTGCCGTACACCGATTCCGTTTAAAGCAGGAACTGAAAAAGACTTATGAAGACCTCAGGCGGAAAAATATCTCGCTCGAGCAGGAAATTCTCGAAAGAAAACAATGTGAAATCTCTCTGAAAATTTCCGAGCAGAGCTATCGGAAGATTTTTGACAATGCGCCCATCGGCATTTTTCAGACATCGTTGGAAGGAAGGCTTATAAAAGCAAATCATGCCCTTGCCCGGATGTTCGGTTATGACTCGTCTGATGAGATGATGTCTCTCGTTACGGATGTCGGAGCGCAGCTTTACGCTGATCCGGCTGAACGGAAACAACTGATTAAAGAACTGATGAATCACACCGGCTGGCTCTCCGCGGAAAAAAAATTTCTCCGTAAAGACAGTTCCGTTGTTTATATAAAAATCACATCGCGTATGGTCCGAAGTCCTGAAGGCATTCCCCTTTATCTCGAAGGCTTTGATGAAGACATCACGGAAGAAAAGCAGCGGTCAGAACTGTTTGACATGGAAATGTCCCGCGCCAGAAAGATTTACAACCGTGTTCTGGAACCCGCGCTGCCGGTGATGACAAATATCGGCATTCATGTAAAATGTATTCCTGCGAGCAAAGTCGGGGGCGATATGGCGGAGGTGCTGAAGACAGAGAAAGGCAAACTTCTTTTTTTTCTTGCCGATGTTACGGGTCACGGCATCCCGGCTGCCATGACGGCAAACACGCTGAAAATGCTTTTCGGAGAAGTAGCTGAAACTGTTTCCGATCCCCTTGAAATATGCAGACATCTGAACAGCGTCATGTACAAAATCATTCTCGCAGACGACATTGTCGCGGCATTCTGCGGACAGATAGACCCGGAGGAAATGACGCTGACCTACTGCCTTTGCGGCATTCCTTCTCCCATTATTATCAGAAAGCATGAAAAGATACGGCTGAAACCGACCGGACTGCCGCTGGGCGTTTTTGACGATTCTGTTTGCAGAGAAATAACAATTCCGCTTTGCAAAGATGATCTGCTCATTGCTTTTACCGACGGCATCACCGAAGCAAGAGACTCGGACGGCGACATTTTCGGATTAAAAAGAGTGGAAAACATCATCGGAACAAAGCGGCATGATGTGAACACGATAGTAGAGGACATTATAACATCTGCTGCTGTGTTTCAGGGCGGAAATGCGTTTCAGGATGATGTGATTTTGCTGGCGCTCAGTCTGCGTGACGAAAAAGAAAATCCCCCTTGGTCCCCCTTTAGAAAAGGGGAAGAGATGCTGTCTGCAAAGCCGTGCAGCAGATTCTGTTCCCCGGACAAATGTATTTTTAAAATAAAAACAAGATATATCAATGCGGATGATGCCACCGATTTTTTTATCGGACATATCGGAGAACATTCAGGTCTTTCCGCTGACAGGCTGAAAAAAGTGAGGGCATCATTTTTTGAGATGCTGGCAAATGCGGTTGAACACGGGAATCTGGAACTGACAGAATTTAAAAAGAATTATGAGATTTACGATTCGGATAAATATCAGAAGATTTATAACGAGCGGATACATTCGGACAAATACGGAGAAAGACAGATTTTTATAGAATGTTTATATAAATTCAACAGGATTGAGGTTTCAATAGAAGATCAGGGCAGAGGATTTGATATGACTGCGGTTTCCGATCCGACGCATGAGGACAACCTTGTCAATATGTCCGGCAGGGGGATTTTTCTTGCAAAAATGAATGCGGCAAAAATTACTTATAACGATGTCGGAAATAAAGTCACGATGATATTCCTTATTGACATGTAGTCCCATTTTGGGGGTGAGAGGTCAGGGGTTCGGGGTGAGAGGTCAGGGGAAGTTCCCCCTCTGACCCCTCACCCCGAACCCCGGTTTCCCGTTTTCGTTATTTTCTTTTACAAATTGTAAAAAAAACCGACAAGCCTGTTACCTGATCTCTTTCAGCAAGTTTTTTCCGAATTTTATAAATTATATTTTATATCAATATATTATTCATTTTTTTCGCACTTTGTCCGGCATTGGCACATCTGTTGCAAAAGACTATGATTAATGTGTCACAGGATATCAGCCGAATGTACGGAAATACGGCAGTAAAAAATTTGGTATCGGTATAAATGCAGTGATTTGCAAATGTCATTGTTTCGGCAGGCTCAACAACCATGCTGCCTGAGCGGAGCGAAGAATCTCATACTAATTCGCTTTCCGGAGTGCGTCATCTTATAAAAACTGGGAGCGGAGCGACCGACCAGGCTGAAATAGATATAAAATGGGTCAGCTGTAGAACGGGTTTATCTATTTTTAACCCGGGCCGTTTTACCGTGCTGAACCGATCTTATAAGATTAGGCATTTCAGCACTCCGGAGGCGGAAAACATCAATGTTGAAAGCGAATTGGTATCATTTCCGAATCACTGCTTTCTGCATCGTAACCAAAAATTTTATTGCCGATAAAAAAATAGTTCTTTAAAAATAAGGAGGAAAGAAAATGACAGGAAGATTGATAAGCAGAATGGCACTGGCGATTGCGGTTCTGATAACAGGGGCAATCGTGACTTGCAGCACGACTGGAGCGGAAGAGATACTCAAATACAGTTGTTCCGCCCAGATTTACGAAGCTTTCGGACAGGAAAGACTGGATGCTTTCAACAAAGAAACCGGCGTCAAAGTGGAACTGTATATTTCCACATCAGGTGCGTCTGTGTATCGGCTGATGAACGGTTTCAGCGATATTGCGAGTACCGCAAGGCCTCTTTACTACCGGCATAAAGAAAGCGGATATGTGGAAATACCTTTTGCCCGTGATCCCATTGCGGTTATCACGCATGAATCCTGTACCGTAAAGGATATTACCGACGAACAACTGCAACAAATTTTCAGCGGGGAAATCAAAAACTGGAAAGATGTCGGCGGACCCGATCAGCCTGTCATCGTCATTGTGCCGGGAAAAGATACCGGCAGTTACAAAAACTTTGACCGATTAGTCATGGACCGGAAAGAGATTGTTTACGATCTGATGACAAATAAATCCACGATGGCAATTGAGACGGTAAAACAGTTCCCCTGGTCAATATCTTTTATCTCTTACGGTGCAGCCGTCACAAAAGCAGTTACAAAGACGCTCAAAGTAAACGGAGTTGATCCCAAAGACAAAGGCTATCCTTATTATCAGACATTTTCCTTTGTCACAAAGGGAGCGCCTGCGGGCAGTGCAAAGAAATTCATTGATTTTGCTTTGTCGGACAAAGGACAGCAGATTATGACGGACAAAGGCATGGTGCCTATTCATAACTGATACCGTAGGGCGGACAGCCTGCTGTCCGCCCTGCCATCCGGGGACATCCGGGGATTGTCCGGTTACTGAGAAGGGATCCCGTGAAAAAAGAATTTGAAATATTGATTGCAGATCGAAATCCCCATGTCAGAGAATTTCTGAGGCGTGAAATGACCGCAGACGGCTACCGGGTCCGGCTGGCAGAAAACGGACGTGAGCTTATCAAATGGGTCTGTCATGAAAAGGCACCTGATTTGCTGATTTTAGACCCTGATCTCCCTGATGCCGAAGAAACAGACCTGATAAAAAAATTGCAGGAGAGGATTCCGTATCTGCCGGTGGTGATTCATACCTTTATTTCCGATTATGCCGGTTATTCTGAGATGTTGAAAGCGGCTGTTTTTGTAGAAAAAAAAGGCAGCAGTATCGAGCGGCTGAAACAGGTAGTGGCAGATATTCTGGAAATATCAAATCCCGGATCCGAGAGCATCCGAAGTCCGGAGTGCGTCATTTAATTAAAACCGGAGCCGTTAGGCGAAATTTTAGCAAAGTAAAACGGGTTTGAAACCCGTTCTACAGCGCATCCTCAGTAGAACGGGTTTGAAACCCGTTCTACAGCAGAACAGCAAAGTAAAACGGGTTTGAAACCCGTTCTACAGCAAATCAGCAAAGTAAAACGGGTTTGAAACCCGTTTCAGAAATGAATGATGTGAATTGGCGATATGGAATCAAAAGAAAAAATTTTAGACCGCTCCTACTACAAGTCGCTTACAAGAAACATGGCGCTGATTGTCATTATTGTTTCTTTTACGCCCATGCTGCTGGTAGGCGGCATTATCTATGAACAGTTTCATGTATCTTACCGTGAAAAAGTTTATGCCCATCTGGAAGAATTAGTCAGAAAGAACAAACAGAACATTGACGGTTTCCTGAAAGAAAAACTCGGCGACATCCGTTTTCTGGCAAGGAGTTTCAGCTTTGAACAGCTCAGCGATGAACCCTTTCTGCAAGACAACCTCACAAGACTTCGGCAGGAATTTAACAATGCTTTTGAAGACTTGGGGCTTATCAATGATGAGGGCGTTCAGGTTGCCTATGCCGGGCCTTTCAAGCTGCTGAAAGCCCGGTATTCTGAAGCAGACTGGTTTAAAAAAGCAATGATGAGTCAGTATGTTATCAGCGATGTTTTTCTGGGACTGCGGGGCCTGCCGCATTTCATTGTGGCGGTAAGACAAAACCATAACGGCAAATACTGGATATTGAGAGCGACCATTAATTTTCAGGCATTCAATTCCCTGGTGGAAAATCTCCGTATCGGTAAAACCGGTTTTGCGTTTATTGTGAACAAAGAGGGAAAATTTCAGACTGAACCGGCTTTTGATGCGCTGCCGGATACCTCTTTTTTGGATGATTTTTTAAAAACTGACAAAAGAACAAAAGACGGCTTATATATTTCTGAAAAAACATGCTCTTCTGATATAAAATGTATTTATGTGACAGCCCTTCTTAAAGACGGAGAGTGGCTGATGATTTATAAGCAGAACTCAAAAGATGCTTTTTCGGAATTGAGAAATACCCAGATCATCGCTTTCATTATCTTTTTCATGGGCGGTCTGTGTATTATCACCATGACGCTGATCTTGTCCAAAGGCATGGTGGACCGCATTGCAAAAGCAGACCGGGAAAAAGAAATGATGAATCAGCAGGTCATTGAAACCGGAAAGCTTGCCTCCGTAGGGGAATTAGCCGCCGGCATTGCCCATGAAATCAACAATCCTGTTGCCATCATGGTGGAAGAAGCCGGATGGATCAAAGATTTGCTGGAGGAAGAGGACTTTAAGGAAGGGAAAAATCTTGGCGAATTTCAAAGAGCGCTTGCCCAGATCAATACACAGGGGAAACGATGCAAGGAAATCACGCATAAACTGCTCAGTTTTGCCCGGAAAACCGATTCACGCGTTCAGAATGTGCAGATAAACGATCTGATTGAAGATGTGATCGGGCTTTCCGCACAAAGCGCAAAGTACAGCAAAGTCGCCATTACCGCAACTTTTGCACAAGACCTTCCGCTGATAAAAGTATCCCATACGGAGATTCAGCAGGTGCTTCTGAACTTGATTAACAACGCGCTTTATGCTATGGAGAAAAAAGGCGGTACGATAGAGATCGCCAGTCAGCTTGAAGGAGATAACATTGTCATCACCGTGGCAGACAACGGTCCCGGCATTCCCAAGGCAAATCTGCCCCGCATATTCGATCCTTTTTTTACCACCAAGCCGGTGGGAAAAGGAACGGGGCTGGGATTATCCATCTGTTACGGTATTATCAAAAAGATGGGCGGAGAAATTGATGTTCACAGCGTTGTGGACGTGGGAACCACATTTCGTATCTGTATTCCCGTTAAAGAAAATCCTGCTTCCCCGTCAAAATGAAATATCTCGTTTCCCTCCGGTTCCGGTAGGGTGGGCAGCTTGACTTCGGCGTGAGCTCAGTCGAACGCTGCCCACCTGCTACGGATGAAAACTGAGAATTAAAGTTTTAAAATAAGGAGAAGTAACATGTCAATTGCAAACGTACTTTTAGTTGATGATGAAGTTCCTTTTGTGGAGGCAATGACCAAACGTCTGACGCGAAGAGAACTGACGATCTTTACTGCGTTCAGCGGGGAGGAAGCACTGGAACGTCTGAAAGAAAACGCGACAGTTGAGGTGGTCATACTGGATGTCAAGATGCCCGGCATGGACGGCATTGAAACACTGCGGAGAATTAAAGCGGTATATCCGCTCACAGAAGTCATCATGCTGACCGGTCATGCGACAGTTGAAACCGGCATCGAAGGTATGAAGGTGGGCGCTTTTGACTATCTGATGAAGCCCTGCGATATGGATCAACTGATTTCAAAGGTAGGGGAGGCAGCAGCAAAAAAGCGGCGTCACGAAGACAAAATTATCGAAGCACGCGTAAAAGAAATTACAGGACGTCGCGAATAAAACAGAAAGATTGCAGGCAAAAACCCGTTACGGGTGAGTTATGCCCGTTTGACGGATGAAACCATTTTAAACCCGTTTGCGGGTGAAATCATTGAAGATTAAAGAGTTATGCAGGAACACAAAGACCGCATCAGAGTTCTTCTTGTGGATGACGAAAAGGAATACACCAAAGTCTTAACCAACAGATTAACAAAGAGAGGTCTTGAGGTTTCAAAAGCCGACAGCGGCTCTCAGGCTATTCAGATTCTTCGTAAAGAAGATATTGATGTGGCTGTTTTGGATCTCAAGATGGAAGATATGGACGGTATTGAGGTCCTGAAAATTTTTAAGAAAATGGACCCTCAACTGATGGTAATCATGCTGACCGGTCACGGTTCGGAAAAAGCTGCAAAAGAAGGTATGGAGTTCGGCGCATTTGATTATCTGACCAAGCCTTGCGAGTTGGAAGAGCTTTTGGACAAAATCCGAGAAGCATATCGGGCAAGAAATCGGATATGAGGCATTACAGAAATTTTCCGGAGTGCTGAACTGCCTGATTTTATAATCTGATTTTATAATCTGATTTTATAAAAGGGTTCAGCAGTAAAACGGGTTTATCTGTTTTCAGCCAGGGCAGTTATACGACTCCGGAGTGCTGAAATGCCTGATTTTATACCGAATTTTATAACCTGATTTTATAAAAAGGATTCAGCACAGCAGCAAATTTTTGCATACCGAAAGCCTTAGCCCTAAGCAAAAACGCTGCCGGATTCAGACGGTATTCAAAGTGATTCAGAATAATTATCGAACCGGAAACAAATCTTTGCCATAAACATCTGAAAAAAATAAGGAGGGATTGGGGATTGATAGCAAAACAGCGAAAAATTTTGATAGCGATGGACGGGTCTGAACAGGCAATGAATGCGGTACGTTATGTCAGCGGATTTTTTCCGCCTGAGCAGACCCTGACAGTTCTTTTTCATGTGGGTGCGGAAGTTCCCGAATCTTTTCTGGACCTGCAAAGAGAGCCGGGATTCCGTTCCAGCGTGATTTCAATCAATTCATGGTCGGCTCAGATTAAAAAAAATATTGAAGACTTCATGCACAAGGGCAAAAACATTCTGCTGGCAGCAGGATTTCCGGCAGAATCTGTCACTGCCAAGGTACAGGCAAAAAAAATAGGCGTTGCAAGAGATATAGTCAGAGAATCTCATGAAGGTTATGATGCCGTTGTGCTTGGCAGAAGCGGTGTGAGCCGGCTCAAAGATATTATTGTCGGCAGTGTTGCCAACAAGCTGATCGGGAAAATGCCTCATGTTCCGGTTGTGGCGGTCGGCGGAAATCCTGACTCAAAGCACATTATCATCGGGTTTGACGGCTCTGACGGCGCGATGAAAGCCGTCAACTGCACAGCTTCGATGATGTACCGTCCTGACCGGGAAGTCATGCTCTGTCATGTGATCCGTCCCCTGAATATTCATCTGGGAATGGATATGCTTTTTACTGCCACAGAAGAAGAGGGATGGGTAAAGGCGAATATTGAGGAAATCGAACCTGCTTTTGACAAAGCAAAACAGTGTCTTTCGGCATCAGGTTTTGCTTCGGACCGTATCCGCACGGAAGTGGTGAAAGACGAAGCCAGCCGTTCAGGCGGTGTTATCAAAAAAGCCCGTGCTTACGGCTATGATACGGTGGTGGTGGGCAGACGGGGACTCACGGTGATCGAAGAATTTATTATGGGACGTGTGAGCCGGAAAGTGCTTCAGATGGCGGACAAAATGGCGGTATGGATTGTGTAAACGGCATCGTACCCTTTGGAACCACTGGGGAAATCACAGCTTCTGTCACGGTATCTGAAAACAGCTTATGCAGACCTTATGGAACCGAATCAATCTGAAAGTCCGCATCTGCATGATCCTGACCGCTCTGATGATGATTACACTGGCAGGCGGCATCGTCATGGTGTGGTACACCTATCGGATGCAGGGGCTTCTCACGGATGTCATTGACCGGGATGTGGCAGCGTTTCAGGCAGCAGAATCTTTGGAATCCTCGCTGGTGAACCAGAAAGGTTTTGTTTCCTACTATTTTCTTGACAGCAATCCGGATTGGCTCAGACAATTAAAAGAATACCGTCAGCAATTCCGGGACAGACTCGCTCAGACCCGTTTCCTTGTCACAGACGAACTTCAGAAAGAAGCGATTGAAAAAATCTCCTCAGAATACGAGCGATACATCATTTCCAAAGACCGTGTGATCGCTTATTATAAAGCCGGTAAGCGGGAGGAAGGCGCAGAACTCCACCGACAGGTGCGCGAGTATTTTTCCAAAATTTTTGATCTCTGCGAGACATACAAAAACATCCATACGGAACGTATCCGGGAGGCAAAGGAGAAAAGTCGCCGGGAAGCCGGAAAATTGAGAATGATCGCTGCATTTGCCACAGTCATCAATTTTTTTCTGGGGATGCTGCTGACATTTGTGCTGGTAAACCATATTCTGGGTCCGGTTCGGAAACTGATTCTGGAAGCAGACAGAAGAGAAAGTCTTTATCCGGCCGGAGACGAGATAAAGGCGCTCAGTCGCAGTGTACGGGGACTGATTAAAGATGTGGACTATACCCATTCCGAGCTGGAAAAAAGCCGGGAACATCTGTTGCAGGCAGAGAAAATGGCAATGGTCGGGCAATTGGCCGCGGGCATGGCGCACAGTGTGCGAAATCCCTTCACGTCCGTGAAAATGCGTCTGTTTTCTTTAAGCCGTTTTCTCGATCTGTCTGACAGCCAGAAAGAAGATTTTGAAGTCATTTCTGAGGAAATCCGGCATATTGACACTATTATTCAGAATTTTCTCGAATTTTCCAGGCCCCCCAAGCTGAAAATGCAGCGGGTCAATCCTTCATCTGTTGTGGATATGGCGATCCAACTGCTGGAACACCGGGTGAAATCATACAATGTCAGCATCAGGGTGATTTGCAGACAGACATTGCCGAGTATTGAAGCGGATCCCGAGCAGTTAAAAGAAGTCTTTGTCAATTTTATTATGAATGCCTGCGAGGCAATGGAAAAAGACGGGTCCATTGTGATTTATGAAGAAGAGGCGGTTACGGAATCTTCAAACCGGGTTGTGATGATCCGGGTGAGCGACAATGGTCCCGGTATTCCCAATCATGTGCGGAAAAAAATTTTTCAGCCTTTTTTTACCACCAAGGAAGAAGGCACAGGACTGGGACTGAGCATTGTTTCCCGGATTATCGAAGAACACCGGGGGCGCGTGTATGTGGAGTCAAAAGAGGGAGAAGGCGCGACATTTGTGGTGATGCTTCCGGTGATGGCATTGAAACTGAAATCCGATAAAAATTGAGCGCTTTGTTTTTTACCACGAAAGCACGAAAGAAAAGGAAAACACGAAAATCCCTTTCGTGCTTTTCCTCCCTTTCGTGCTTTCGTGGTTCAAATTCATATAATTCTGTTCGTGACAAATTCGTGTCCGTTCGTGGCGAAAAAGAGCCGGCAATTTAAAATTTAGCGGTTTTCGTTATTTTCGTGTTTTCGTGGTAAAAAAATGACAACAATTCTAATCATTGATGATGACGATCAGTTACGCAAAAGCTTCCACAAACTGCTGACCGAAGAAGGCTATGATGTCAGAAGCGCGGCTTCGGGAGAGGCAGGGCTGGAAATATTGGAGAAGCTTGTCCCCGATCTGGTTATTCTGGATATGCGTCTGCCGGGAATGAACGGTCTGGAGACATTTCAGACCATTCACCGGATTGAATCCAAGCTGCCGGTGATTATCATGACCGCTTACGGCACAACGGAAACTGCCATTGAAGCCACCAAGCTGGGCGCATTTGATTATATTCTCAAGCCCTTTGATATTCCTGACATGCTGGCAGTGATCCGGCAAGGTTTGGAAGCGGGCCGTTTCATGCGCTCGCCTGTCGTTATGGATGCCTCTCCGGAAAATGCGTTCCGTGAGGCAATTATCGGCCGCAGCACATCCATGCAGGAACTTTACAAAGCCATCGGCAGGGTTGCGCCCACAGACGCCACTGTGCTGATTCGGGGCGAATCCGGGACCGGAAAAGAATTAGTTGCCCGTGCGGTTTATCAGCACAGCGAGCGGGCGCACGCCCCTTTTCTAATCATCAACTGCGTGGCAATTCCTGATACACTGCTGGAAAGCGAGCTGTTCGGCTATGAAAAAGGCGCATTTACGGGCGCGGCACACCGCCGGGTCGGAAAAATCGAGCAGGCGCACGGCGGAACTGTTTTTCTCGATGAAATCGGAGACATGCCTTTCAGTTTGCAGTCCAAAATGCTGAGGCTGATTCAGGAAAAAAGCATTGAGCGGCTGGGGGGACGTGAGACGATTTCAGTGGATGTGCGGATCATCGCCGCCACTAACCGGAATCTGGAAGTTGCCATCGCGGACGGCAGATTTCGGGAAGACCTTTATTACCGGCTGAAAGTCGTCACCATCTGGCTGCCCCCGCTTTCCAAACGCTCAGGAGATATTCCGCTTCTCACGGAATATTTTCTTTCCCGGTATGCGGCAGAAGGCGGCATAGACAATCCGGGCATTACCAAAGATGCGAAAAATCTGCTTGCCAATTATTCATGGCCAGGAAATGTACGGGAACTTTCCAACGTGGTTCAGAAATCCCTGATATTCAACCGAGGCGCACCGCTGTCGTCTGATGATATTTTACATGCCATCAGCGAAAGAAAATCAGTACAAGGGCTTGAGGAAGATAATCTGAAACCGCTCATTCAGAAAGTCGTGCGCCAGAAGCTGCTTGCCGATACCTCTGAAAATATGTTTGATTCCTGCACAGATTTTTTTGCAAGCGTGCTTATCAGCGAGGCGCTGAATCTCACAGGCGGCAACCGCTCCAGAGCGGCAAAACTTCTCGGTCTTTCCAGACCCACCCTGCATTCCAAAATCGAAAAATACGGCATCAGGCTGAAAACTTTCGCCAAAGAAGAACGGACGCCCTCACAGAATGATGTGAATTTTTTTAAAAGCTGAAAATCAGAGAGGTAAAGACGCCGCCGTACAACGGGTTTTTAACCCGTTGTGTTGATACGCTGTGCAGAGACGCAAGATTTTTCGTCTCTGCCTGACGGAAGGCTTGATTTTCTTATGCGTGAAGCTTATGAAGCTATGGAATCTCTGACTGAAGAAGCAAAGGTTACGCAAAGAGCGCAAAGACTTATCCTTGCGAACCTTGCGGAATCTTTGCGCCCTTTGCGGTTCGGAAAAAGTTGCACATCACATGATTTTTGGAAAACGCCCGTATCTTCATAAAAGGCGTGAAAGAAAAAATTCAAGAATATGGCGGCAGATAGCGATTCGTAATCAACATATTTACATAAAAAAATAAAGTTCTTATAGGACAGATGTTTGCAACAGGCGGAAAAGAAAAAAAGACTCGATCTTGTGATGGTGGAAAAAGGGCTGACGCAGAGCCGTGAGCGAGCCAAATCACTGATTATGGCAGGCAGGGTGCTGGTGAATCATCAGCCGTCGGACAAGCCCGGAATGCCGGTTTCCGAGACAGATGAGATTCTCCTGAAAGGCGAAGACATTCCCTATGTGAGCCGTGGCGGGCTTAAATTGGAAGCCGCGCTGCAAGCCTTTGACATCAATGTGCAGGGTCTGATCTGCCTTGATGCCGGCGCATCCACCGGCGGCTTTACCGACTGCCTGCTTCAGCACGGCGCGAGCCGTGTCTTTGCCGTAGATGTGGGATACGGACAGCTTGCATGGAAACTGAGACAGGACCCCCGCGTCTCCGCTATCGAAAGAACCAATATCCGATATATTTCCGCCGATGTGATTCCAGTCCCCGTTGATCTGGTCGTCATAGATGTTTCTTTTATTTCCCTCAGAATCGTTGTCCCCGCGGTGCTCAAATTCATGAAAAAAGGCGCAAGGATTCTTGCCCTGATAAAACCTCAGTTTGAAGTGGGAAAAGGAAAAGTGGGAAAAGGCGGCGTGGTGCGCGATGCCGCCCTGCATGATGAGGTTATCCGTTCCCTTAAAGATTTTTTCAGTGAAACCGGTTTGTTATGCGAATCGCTCATTCCCTCCCCCATTCTCGGTCCCAAAGGAAACAAAGAATTTATCATTTCCATGACCGCAGATGTTTTTTAAGCTTGTTCCGATAAAAATAAAGTGATAATAATAAAAAGATCAAGCCGACACAAAAGACCTTATCGGAAATGAAAGGTTCTCGCAAAGATGCTTTTATTTCTCGCAAAGACGCATCTGATTTCAGCCCGGGCGCAAAGAAATTAAAGGGCTTATTTTTTTATAAAAAAATTTTCCTTTGCGCCCTCTGCGAACTTTGCGGGAAATATATGCGAGACATTTCCGATAAAGCACCGAATTGTGTTAAAGGGGAAATAAATCCCTGCAAGACATGATATTAAAATTATATTTTAAATCAAATTGTTAACGGAGGTTTCAGCAATGGGAAAAGGCGACATCAGATCCAAACGGGGTAAAATATGGAGAGGCACATTCGGCAACTCCCGCCCAAAAAAGAAAAAAACAGCAGTGCAAACTCAGACAGAACCCGTTAAGACGGATTAAACGGGTCAGAGGTCAGGGGTCAGAGGATGCCTGCCTCTGCCCCTCACCTCTCACCCAATTCCGCCTCAGGAGGAATTTCCATGTCATCGTCGTCCCTCAAAAAAACCTTTCAGGTGAATAAAAAAGATTTTATTCATGCAGGAGAGGCATCCATCCATATCAAAAATCTTCTCAAATCCCTCAATATGAACTCGGCAATTATCCGGCGTATCGCAATTTGCGGTTACGAAGGAGAAATGAATGTGGTCATGCACGGGGGCGAAGGCTGTTTAACACTTGAAATTGACACAGAAAAAGTGATGCTTGATATTTCCGACAACGGACCGGGAATTGAAAATATTGATCTGGCAATGCAGGAAGGTTTTTCAACTGCTTTGGACAAATATCGGGAAATGGGATTCGGCGCGGGCATGGGGCTTCCGAACATGAAAAAAAATTCAGACATTTTTAAAATTGAATCGGAAAAAGGAAAAGGAACAAAAGTGCAGATGACTTTTTTCATAACAGAAAAAGGGGGATAAATTTTGTGCGATCCGAAAACGCCTTCCGGTTATGTTCAGTTTAATGAAGACCTCTGCACGGGCTGCGCCGCGTGTGTGAGATGCTGTCCCACACAGGCAATCCGTATAAGAGAAGGCATGTCTGTCCATCTGACAGACCGGTGCATCGGATGCGGAGAGTGTATCCGGGTCTGCGGGACCGGTGCGATGTCTGCCCCGACATCCGAACTGGAATCCCTCAAGCGGGACCAAATATCCGTCGCACTGGTGTCGCCTGTGCTTTATTCGCAGTTTCCCGGCGAAAAGCCTGAAAACATATTGCAGGGACTTAGGGAGATGGGATTTTGCTATGTAGTTGACATGTCATATTTCCTTGAAATGTTTCAGTGCGCTGCCGAAGAGTTTATTGCCAGAAATCGGGAAAACAAAACCTATCCCCATCCTCTGATTTCGCCTATTTGTCCTGTGGTGGTCCGCCTTATTGCTTTTCAGTTTCCCGATCTTTTATCTCATGTCATGCCGGTTATCAGACCTGTTGCGCTCATGTCGCGGGAAATCCGGCGGCAGCTTGTCCCCCGCGAGCCTGATATGACAAATAAAACCGTTGCCCTGTATTATATCAATCCATGTCCCACCAAATTCGCGCCGGACCGCCCCTATTTCCACCATGAACAGCCTTATGTTGACAGGGTTCTGGGGATCAATGATATATATGCGGAACTGTATCGGCATTTGTCTCAATCTCAGGGGAAGATCGCAAAAAACGGCGTGTCCGGCTTTTCTCAGGAGTATTTCAATTACTGTCCCGGTCCGCGCAGTCTGATATGGGGAATGTCCGGCGGAGAGATTGCCGGCATGGATACGGAACACACGCTGGCAGTTTCAGGGCTGCGGGAGACCGTCACCTATCTTGAGAAAATTGAAATGGGACTCTTTTCGGATATAGAATATATCGAATTCAGAACCTGTCCTGAAGGCTGTCTCGGCGGAACGCTCACCGCTATTGACAGATATCTGTCCAAAAATGCGGTTCAGAAAGCGGTGCTGAAGGTCGGAGCAGAACGGCGTGTGTCCCGGAGAGAAATTCTTCAGTTGTATGAAAAAGACTGGTTCATACCGAAATCAAGTCTTGCCAGGATGACAGGTTTGTTCGGCATTCAGAAGCCGCCCCTGTCTATTGATTCCCTGTCGGAGATTGACAGGCTGATGAATCTTCTTCCGGGTAAAAACTGCGCTGCCTGCGGCACGCCGAATTGCAGAACCTTTGCGGAAGATGTGGTAAGGAAAAAAGCTGCTTTGAGCGATTGTCCTGTGTTTTGTACCCGGCAACGGAAAAAATAGCGGGGGAAAAAACCGAACCTCACCCCCACCTCACCCCCCGGCCCCCTCTCCGAAGGAGAGGGGGAGACAACTCCCCTCTCCTTCGGGGAGGGGGCCGGGGGGTTCAGATTAACTACTTAACTTCTAAATAAAAAAAACAGCCTCGCAGAGGCGAAATATTTGTAGGAATTGACGATGAATGTAAAAGAACTGGCTGAAAAATTCGGATTGGAAGTTGCCGCCGGACAAAAGGGATTGGAGCGGGAAATCAGAGGCGGCTTTTGCGGCGATCTGCTGAGTGACGTGATGGGCAAAGCCCCTGAAGCCTGCATCTGGCTGACCGTACAGGGGCATCAGAATATTGTGGCGGTTGCGGTTTTGCGGGATATGGCAGGCGTCATCATCTGCGGATACTGCCCGGACCTTGAAACTAAACAAAAGGCGGATCAGGAAGGAATGCCTGTTCTGACATGGAGCGGCTCGGTCTTTGATCTGGCGGGGCGCATTTATGCGGAGATCAATTGATAATTGACAATTGACAATTGACAATTGACAATTGACAATTGACAAT
>JAIFKL010000187.1 GCA_020049595.1 Desulfobacteraceae bacterium | reverse complement strand
ATGAATCCCGCACGAGTTTCCGCGCTTGTTTCCGAAAAAACAAAAGTTATTCTTCCGGTGCATATTTATGGGCAGCCCGCGCTGATGGAGGAAATTCTTTCCCTTGCCCGTCAGCATCATCTGAAAGTGATAGAAGACTGCGCTCAGGCTCATGGTGCTGAAATACTGGGTCAAAAAGTCGGAACTTTCGGAGATCAGACGGACAGTTCCTTTCAGTGGATAATTAAGATCGATTTTGCACTCCGGATCCCGCATCTGCTGTCAGTCAGAATTAAATTAAGATGAGTTATTGCGATCAGATTACTATTCCATCTGTGTTGACGGGCTTACTGCACCTTAGCAGAAATTCTCACAGGCGATTGATAAAAAGGAGTTAATTTCTCATGAAAAAAGCCCTGACATCTTATCTGCTCTGCAGAAAAGAGATGATGCGCCTCATCTCCTGCAATTTATTTTAGCAGCGCTGCTTTTTCTGAAGATTGATGTATTGCGGATTACTCGGATGAAGAGATCAGTAAAAAAAGAGCGAAACGCAATTTGGATAAAGTTTTCTTTTTTGTCGAAAAAATTTCAAAGGAGATTCGGAAATGAGGATTAACCATGTTCATGAAAGATTGATCGGCGAACTTATGGACTATGCCAGACAGAAATATCCCGAAATCGAGTTGGGGAAAATTACGGAAAGTCCGGGAAGTTCAAATCATATCTGGGTGATCATAAAAGGGATTGATTGGAATGATGACGATAAAGTTATGGATTTTACCGAATATTTGTCTGGAAAACAGGAGGATATTCTTGTGGAATACGGCTATCCGATCAGTCTGATGCCTATCCGGATGCCTGCATAAAAAACATGATTTATTCAAAATGCGGTTTAACCGGCGCAGATGCCTCTGTCTGCCGGACAGCATCCGGGCGCAGAAAAGAGATGAAAGTTTTTTGAATATGAAACGGGTCAATCCCAAAAGCCACGATTCTCTGTTCAAATGGCTGATTACCTCCTGCTTGCATTGAAAGCTTTACACCGCTGCCAGCTTTCCTACTTCGCCCGAAATGACAGATCACCGCTTCTGCATCACTGCCGCTTTGGGTAGTGGTATAGAGTAGGTGATTCGGAAATGTCATTGTTTCGACAGGCTCAACAACCTCTGGACGGAGCGGAGAATCCCGGTAAAACGGGTTTATCTGTTTTTAGCCAGGTACAGTTACGTTCTGCTTTATGACAGGGGCAGGGTTCATCACCCACTACCAATCTTTTGGTAGTGTTATAGAAGAGGCGACAAACTCTGTCCCTGTCGAAACAAAGAATTCGTGTTTTTCTATTCGTGAAAAAAATTTGTGTGCATTCGTGGCTGAAAATTATCACACACTTTGACGGATTTCCGCATCTGTGAGATAACACGCGGGGTCCGGTGCCCACACATCGCCTGTCACGGCTTCGGCGCGCACCCTGAAATTTCCCGCACAGACATCTAACCATCGGCATTCCGCGCACCTGCCGGTGACGTATTTTTTCTTTTCTTTCAACCGGCTCAGAAGCGGGTCTGAAGCATCTGTCCAGATTTCAGAAAAGGGACGCTGCCGCACATTTCCGAAGCTGTGATGCCGCCAGAACTGATCCGCATGAACAGCGCCGTCCCAACTCACGCATCCGATGCCTCTGCCGGAACTGTTTCCTTCATTCATCTTGAGAAGTTCCAGCACTTCTTCGGCGCGTTTGGGATTTTCTTTCAGCAGCCGCAAATACAGATAGGGACCGTCCGCGTGATTATCCACCGTCAGCACTTCTTTCTGAAATCCTCTGTCATGCAGCGACTTTGTATAATCCATGATGAGATCAAGCGCGGCGCGGGTTTCTCCATGAGACAAATCCTGTTCTACAAGATTTGAACCGCGTCCCGCATAGACCAGATGATAAAAACAGACTCTCGGAATGTCCATATCTTCAAGAATATGAAAGATATTCGGAATTTCGCCGGAGTTGAATTTGTTGACCGTGAAGCGAAGCCCGACTTTGATACCCGCTGCTTTGCAGTTTTTAATTCCTTCCAGAGCCGCGTTAAATGCGCCTTTCACGCCCCGGAACCGGTCGTTGATTTCCTCCATTCCGTCCAAACTGATGCCCACATAAGAAAGACCGATTTTTTTAAGTGTTTCCGCCATCTTTTGCGTAATCAGCGTGCCGTTGGTGGAAATGACGGCTCTCATGCCTTTTTCCACAGCAAAAGCCGCAAGTTCGGGAAGGTCTTTGCGGACAAAGGGTTCTCCGCCGGAAAAAAGCAACACCGGCGCGCCGAATTGCGCAAGATCGGCAATCAGCATTTTGCCTTCTTCGGTGCTGAGTTCGTTTTCAAAAGCTATGTCTTTGGCGTGAGCGTAACAATGCACACATTTCAGATTGCAGCGCCGGGTGATATTCCAGACCACTACGGGCTTTTTGTCTTGGGAAAATTGAAGCAGATGGGAAGGCAGTTGTGAGGACATGCGCCCGTAACGAAGCGCATCCGATGGTTCCACCGTTCCGCAGTAAAGTTTTGATATTCCAATCATAGTTTTATTTTCTTTCCATCCTGACCCTTTGTCTGAATCAGGATTTTCAGGATGATAGGATTCACAGGATTTGTCTCACACCGTAAGGGCGCGCCCTTATAAAATTGTAAAGCGACCTAATACCAATTCGCTTTCAAAGACCGGTCTTTCAGACCGTAAAGCGGTTTTTCAAACCGCTTAAACCGCTTGAAAAGCGGTTTTACTGAAAACAGCGTTCACCTACTTGTTTTTCAGAAGATCGGCGATAAATGTCTCAGGGTCTGTCAATGCCTCTCTTGTGAGAAAAAAACGGCTTTTTCCGGTTTTTTCCCGCACCAATTTCAGACCATGCTCGAAATCCATTGTCAGATGTTTGTAAACATCATCAAGATTTATCACTGAATTTTTTACAAATTCCGCGATAATCGCATCAATGGCGTCTTCTTCCATGATGATGTTAATATCTTGGTTTTTATAAAAATACAGCTCTATCTTTTTGATTTCATCAGCGTAAGACTTGATTTTTCGGATGGCATTCCCGGTATCGGTGATGTGTCTGGTGTAGTAATCCGCTACGGTTTCAATACGCGCCGGCGTCAGCGTCATATTGTATTTCTCAGACAGCATTTTTTTATTTGATTCAAGATAGTTATGAATAAAAAGTTTTTCCTCGTCACAGAGATTCTGATACGCCTGAGCATAGAACTTGTCATCCGGCGAGGCTGTGAGCAATTCGAGAGACTTTTCCGCTTCTCTGATAATCGAACAGGTTGCCGGAAAGATGCTGACTTTTGAAGAAGGCAGGGATTTTTCAAAAGGAAGCAGGGAACGCTCAATCGCACTGACCAAACCTCTCGCGCCTGTATTTTCCTCAAAAGCTGTTTTTGCCAGATCACGGAGGAGATTGTCTTCAAACTTTATGCCGATGTTATACGCGGCAAAATCAAGTTTTTTTCCGATAATCAGCGGGTTGTTCGGATTTTTCAAAATCTGAAAAAGGTCTGATTCGCTGAGTTTGTCAAGAATGGCGTAAACCGGCAGACGCCCCACAAATTCCGATTCAAAACCGAATTCAATCAGGTCTTCGGCTTTCACATAGTGCAGAATATCCGCCTGCTCCCGTGCGCTGGCAATCCGTGCGCCGAAGCCCATTCCCTGCTGCTTCATGCGCTTGCTGATAATCTCATGCAGCGCGGCAAACGCGCCGCTCATGATAAAGAGAATATTTCTGGTGTTGACCGTGCGTTTGTCCCGCCGGCCGGTCTGGCGGAACCGCTCGATTTCCTGAATCATGGAAATGGGATCATGGGGAACTTTCAGTTCAACCTCGGTTTCCTCCATGGGCTTGAGCAGCGCACGCTGAACCCCTGTCCGCGAGACATCCGCGCCGATAAAATTCTGGCTGGAGGCAATTTTGTCAATTTCATCAATATAAATGATCCCGTGCTGCGCCAGTTCGATGTCGCCGTCGGCTTCCCGAACCAGATCACGCACAAGGTCTTCCACATCGCCGCCCACATAGCCCGTTTCGCTGAACTTGGTGGCGTCGCCCTTGACAAAAGGCACACCGATTTTTTTGGCAATCAGCTTGACCATATAGGTCTTGCCCACGCCGGTGGGACCGACCATCAGGATATTGTTTTTGATTCGGCCGACCAAATGATCGGGATCATCAGGATGGCTTTCGGCAGACCTGATGCGGTTGAAATGCGTGCAGATTTTGGTCGCCAGAACCGCTTTTGCCCCGTCCTGTTTCACAATATACTGATCTAAGTAGGAGATAAGTTCCTGCGGTTTCAGGTTGAAATGAATCTTCTTTTTCGGTGCCGAGTCTTTTCCCGTCTCGTCTGAAAGTTCCTGCGGAAGACTCATCGGCGATATGATTTTAACTTCGCCTCCGAATTTCTTTGCCAGAAATTCGCCGATTTCTTTTTCAATTTCTTTGGGGCTGGGTATTCTTTCGCTATTTTTTTCCATAATTCATTAATTATAAGTACATATTGTAAAAAGGCAAGTAAAGCGACAGCGCATAAAAAAACCTGCTGTCATAATCGCTGTAATTATATAGCAATTACGAAATAGTGCAAGGATAAAACAGCATTTTGGATTGGGAAGTGTTTCCACCACATAAACAGGATTCACATTTGGGGGGTTTTTGACTGTTTCTATTTCATGTATAAATTACTTTAATTTAAAATTGTTATCTGTATGCAGCAGGCAGTATCCATTGTCTGTTTTCTTTTTTTCCGGCAAAGGAGCATATCCCGTCACATTCAATTATCAGCCGATCCTCCGGCTTTTTTTACAGCGGTCTCACGGGGAATAATTTCTGTTTTCAGTTACGGATAAAACCGTTTCCGGCAATATTTTCGGAACAGCATAAAAGACGTATTATGACAGGTTTCCTCCTCAGTAAAAATTTTATGAAGATATATCACAGTATTTTTAAAAGCAAAGAGCAATTTATCACTACTTATATGCCACTACCAAAAATTTGACCTTATTGTTTCGGCGTTGATGTAACCTCAACAGCCTGTTCCAGCAAATTATCATTTACAACTGCCACGGGCCCGGCAGGAACCGTTTTCAGCATTTCCTGAACCAACCATGCTGTTCTGTCTTTCCGGGAGCCTTTTTCATGTGCAATAACATTTATCAAGGCGTTAAAGGGATCCAACTGCCATTGACGGTGTGCGGCTCGCCACTGTTCGCAGGACCATAACAGTTCTCCGTTTGAGCAGCTTATCAGATACAGCGAGCAGGAAACAACAATGGCATCATAAACGCCTCCGTGCTGGGACGCTGATTGTTCAATTCCGCCTCTCAGAATCGCATCGCAGTTCAGATCGGTTCCTAATTTCTGAGGGGAAAAAGCGGAAATTTGTCCCGGGGACTGAACGCCTAATTTGCCCATGGTTTCAAGCACAGATTCTACGGAAATTCTTACATATCCTTTTGCCTTCAGCCGCTCATAAACTTCATTGTATAAAAAGGTCTCGACCTCCGGTTCCAAGGAAAGATTATCCATAGGAAGAACTGCAATCGTCTTGGGCATAAGCTTCTGATAATCAGGATGGATGAAATAAGAATCTTGCGGCTTATCCTCAGCAGGGGTATTTTTCTGCGGCGTATCCTCAGCCGCGGCAAAAGATACAGACGCTATGAGAAAAAAAACAATATAAATTCCTATCCTTATCAATCCATCACCATTTTTGCCGATTTTACACATAAGAGACTCCTCCTTTTATTTTTCTATTTATCTATACCCTATTTTGACATAAAAAGATATATATACGATGTAGAAATATATCGTCAAGATATATTTCATATTATAGTGATCCACTTTCGGTTTTTTTACGGCATATTTTTTGTGTATGTGCCGTATTCCGTTTTCGGACAAGCCGTCTGTGTGCGTCTGTGTGTGTCTGCGGCAAAAAACCAAAAGCGGATCAGTATATATATTTTTAAATAAAAAATATTTGACTTTGGCATATTTTTTGCTATAAATTTTTTTTTATATGATACGCAGTTAAATCCTCGTTTAACAGCTTATACCAATTCGCTTTCAAAGATCGGTCTTTTCAGTCGTAAAGCGATTTTTCAAATCGCTCAAACCGCTTGAAAAGCGGTTTTACGGAGAACACTGTTTTTGATAGCAAATCCGTATTATATGTATTTTCGGAAAAAATCTTAATTTTTTTAATAAAAATACGGAATCGTAGGGGCAGGCCGGCGGCGTGCCCTCTATAAAATTGTAAAGCGAATTTTCAATTCGGTTCAAAGCGATTTGCATCTGTTTTTAGCCGGGGCGCTTTACCGGCGATGGCAGGCCGCCGGCGTGCCCCTACATGTCAAATTCTATTAAGCGTAATATGTCCAAAATAAAAATCCTTCCTGAAAATATTTCCAATAAAATCGCCGCGGGTGAGATTGTGGAGCGGCCCGCGTCCGTGGTCAAAGAACTGATTGAAAATTCATTGGATGCGGACAGCACACGGATTATCATCGAGATAGAACAGGGCGGGCGCTCTCTCATCCGTGTTTCCGACAACGGCGCAGGCATGGGCAGAGACGATGCGCTGCTTGCTATCGAGCGATACGCAACCAGCAAAATATTCACCGACGCCGACCTCTTTTCCATCAAAACACTGGGATTCAGAGGGGAGGCATTGCCGAGTATTGCGGCTGTGTCCCGCTTTACGCTTGAAACCCGTGATGAGACATCCGAATCCGGCACACGAGTCATTATCGAAGGCGGCAGACTCAAAGATGTCTCCGAAATCGGCGCGCCCAAAGGCACGCTGATAAATGTCTCACAGCTTTTCTTCAACATGCCTGCCAGACGGAAATTTCTGAAGAGCGTCAGCACGGAAATGAGTCATATCGCAGATACAGTCTCAAACATCGCATTAAGCCGCACCGATGTGGGATTCAGGCTTGTTCATAACGAAAAAACTGTTAAAAACTGGACGCCGGTATCTGATCCTTTTGACAGAGTTGCGGATGTTCTCGGCAAGGACACACAAAGCGAGCTTTATCCTGTGGCATTTGCAGACGAGTCAATTTCAATTTCCGGGTGGATTGCTTCTCCCCGCATCAGCCGCGCCAGCTCAAAAGGCATCTATGTCTATGTCAACAGCAGATTGGTAAGAGACAGAATCATCCAACATGCTTTGTTTGAAGGCTATTCCGGAAGGCTGATGAAAGGACATTTTCCGGTAGCAGTGCTTTTTCTCAAGCTTCCGGCAGATCAGGTGGATGTGAATGTCCACCCGGCAAAGAACGAGGTTCGCTTTGCACAGCAGAACCGCATTCACAGGGCTGTGGCAAACGCTGTATCCGAGGCTTTGACTCATGCGGAGCAGCCCGGATGTGTACGCTCTCCTTCGCAAAAATTTCATTTTAGCACTCCGGAGTGCAAAAATGAAATTTTTGCTGCTTTTTCTTCGCAGGAAGTAAAAGAGGCAAGAGATATTGAAAGAGACATTCCGAATCGGACAGAAGTGCAACATGCTGTTGCGGAAAAACAGGCAGCGCAGGCAGAACAGACAGCGATATGGGAGAAAAAGTCATTCGGAGACCTGAATATTATCGGGCAGTTTCACGGGACTTATATCTTATGCGAGTCCGCAGAATCACTGATTCTCATTGACCAGCACGCGGCGCATGAGCGGATTTTTTTTGAGAAGTTAAAGCAGCAATATCAGCAGGGGCAGAAGGCGGGGCAAAGCCTTCTGATTCCGGAGATTGTCGAACTTGGCTACAGTGAAGCGGAAGCAATTGAAAAATTTCTTCCGTATTTGGAGGAAGCAGGGTTTGAAATCGAAGCCTTCGGCGGAAATACTGTTGTTGTGAAATCTGTTCCCGCACTTTTGGGACAAGGCGAAATCAAATCACTCATCTTGCAACTCGCAGAAAAAATGACGGAATTTGATTCCGCTTCCGAGTTGGAAAAAGCAATCGCCGAATGTCTCATGCTGACAGCCTGCCACGGCGCTGTCCGGGCAAATCAGCAACTTTCCCCTGAGCAAATCAGAACACTGCTGCGTCAGTTGGATGAATGCGAGAATCCGTTTTACTGTCCCCACGGTCGCCCCGTCCGCATCAACTGGACGCTCCGATGGATTGAAAAGTCTTTTAAGCGGACAGAGTGAATGACTTACTTTTTTTAGTTTCAATTCATAAAAAATCAGGAGACACCGCAGGCAGGCTGGCACGCAAGTCCAGACCTTTTACCTGATTTCCGCCTTTTCTTTTTGCGTCTTCCAAAGATTTGCGAGCGCCGTCCAGCAAAAAAGAAGGAGGAAAAGTTTTTGAGGGAATAAGAGTCCCGGCCCCGGCGCTGACAGTGATGCAAGGCTTTATCGGGGAACATCTGTTCGCAATGTTCAGTTTTTTAATATTTTTCTGCATGGTCTCAGCCACAAAGAGCGTGCCTTTCATATCGGTTCTGGGCAGAATGACGGCAAATTCTTCTTCGCTGTATCTTGCCACAAAATCCATCGGACGATTGACCGAATTTTCAAGCGTTTTTGCAATCTGTATGAGACATTGATCCGCAGCCGCCGGGGAGTATTCTTTTTTAAATTCGCTTAAATAATCTATGCTTACTATCAGCAATGATAACAAGGTTTTTTCACGCACTCCCAGCCGCCATTCCAGTTCGAGAACCCGTTCAAAACGGCAGCGATCCGCAATGCCTGTTACCGCATCGAGAGATGAGAGTTCCATGCCTTCGCAGCAGCGTTTCAGTTCGAGGTGAGGCTTTACTCTGGCTTTTATGAAAGCCGTGTCGAGGGGTTTTTCAATGTAGTCCGAGGCGCCGAGTTCAAAGCCTTTGATCTCGTCCTCTCTTTTCTCTGCCTCTTTGATGAAAAGCACAGGAATGCGATGCGTTTTTGCGTTATCATTCAATATTTTGCACACCTCACATCCTTCTGTTGTAAAGTCCAGAAGAATGAGATCGGGTCGAAAATCAGATAAGGCAATCTTGAGCGCGTTGTCTCTGCTGGCTGCGGAATTGACTTTATACTCAGGTTCCAAAGCCCGCGTAAGGGTTTCAACGTCTTCAGGAATAGGGCTGAAAATTAAAATATGCTGTTTCAAGGTTTTCCTCTCTCCTTCTTATTGCAGGGTGGGCAGCAGGCTGCCCACCCTGCTATTAATCATCTATGAATTTCGCTACTGAGTCAAATTTTACTTCGGGAACATCTTCGGGCCGGTTCTTGACGCTGATCGCATCAGATGTTTCATAGACATAGAATTTTTTGATGTCTTTGGTATCCATATCTTTTTTAATTATCAGATTATCCACATAAATACTGTAAGTTGCAACAGGATGGGTATAGCCTTTGACTGTGACAAAATCAGGCGTTGCCGCGATATGAACGCCCCTGAAAAAAATTCTTCTGACTTTTATATATGTCCCCTCGGTAATCTTGATATGGGCAATGGGACAGGCGGCTTCCATACGGTTGGCAAGATTGGTGGTTTCACCGATGCTTGTATATTCAAGCTTTGCATCGCATCCGATGGCACCGGCAATGACTTCTCCGCTGTTTAAGCCGATCCGCATCTCAAAGAAAAGCTTGCCCTCCTGATGTCTTTTGGCATTGATCTCCCGCATTTTCTTCTGCATTTCAATCGCTGCCATCACTGCTCTTTCCGCATGATTCTCAACTTTTACCGGCGCGCCGAACAGCGCCACAATGGCATCACCGATGTATTTGTCCGGGAATCCGCCGTATTTCTTTATAATCGGGATCAGCGTGCCGAAATAGGTATTCAGCGCGTCCACAGCCTCGCTGGCTGTCATTTTCTGCGTGATGGTGGAAAAACCGGCAAAATCCGTGAACATCACTGTACAGTCCGCTGTTTGGCCGCCGAGTACAATTCCTTCTTTGGCAGCCATTTCCGCCAATTCTTTTGAAAGGAATTTCTCCAATGTCTCCATCAGATTGAGACGTTCTTTCTGCCCCTTTGTCATAAGATTGAACTGCTTGGTGAGTTCGCCGAACTCGTCTTCTTTGAGGAGCGGCACCTCATAGTCATAATTCCCGTGCGCGACTTCTTCCGCGCCTTTTGTCAGTTCTGTAATGGGCCGAGTCACAAGACCGCTGAGAACCTTTGTAATACCCATCACCATGAGAGACAGGACAAGGATAATGCCGCCCACAAGCATAAAAACCTTCAGCAGCAGGTCTTTGACAATATCTGCATTGAAATCAATAGAAAACATATTATAAAGACCGGACAGGTCTCTTTTGGTCAGCCATACGGTAAACCATGTTCCCCATTCGTCTTTGGTAAAACGGGGCAGAAAAAAATTATCAGGATCAGACACCGGGCTTGTGTCGTATCCTTCCATGCCGTTTAAAGACATTCTCCGCCAATATCTGCTTGCGGAAGTCATCTGATACGGCTCCCCGGCATAACACGGCGCCTCGCTCCAATGATAGCCGTCCAACAGGAACGCGATATGATCTTTAAAAAATCCTTCCTCTTTGCCGGTGTCCAGCATGACATAAATTGCGCTGAACATATCAAATCCTGCTTCGGCTGCATTTTCCTGAGCTTTCATCAGCAGCTTTTTGTATTTTCGGAAAATGTTCTCGCTCCCCGGATGGCTCGTGAATCTCAGTTTCCAGTAGAATTGCGTTTCATGTAATTTTTCATAGTCAAAGTCTTCTTCAAAACCTTCGATTTCAAATGCTCCGGCTTCATTTTTCGGGAGTTCTTCCGGCGGAAGAATTTTTCCTTCAATCAGCAGCATGTTCAGGGAAAGAAAGTAGTAGTTCTTGTTTTTGTCCTCATGGATAAAAATACTCTCCGCGCCCTTAACCGTATCCATTGCAAATTGATTCATTTCAGCCAGTTCTTCGGGATCAAAAGCCGCCTGAACGCCTCCCAGCAGATTTTCCGTGTTTCCGATGAGCGTGTAGAGTTTTTCTATGGGACGGTACACCAATTCAACAGGAATCACAATCAGACCGATGAATGAGATAATGATGGCGGCAAAACCCACGAGCTTTGTTTTAAAAGGAATATATTTCCCTTTTGCGGTTTTAATTCTTTTCGGCTTTACGGCTCTGGATTTCGGCGGCACCGGAGGACCGACAGCCGGCGCGGGCGGATAAATTCTGAAAATATGCCTGCATTTGGAGCATCTGACCTTTGAGCCTTTTTCTTTAATAAGCCCGGTGTCGAGATGAAAACGGGACTGACAATTTTCGCATGTTACAATCATTGTGTGATCCTGAACCACGAAAGCACGAAATTTATGAAAGACACGAAAAGATTGACACGAAAGCACGAACAAGGCTTATTTTTTTCGTGTTCTTCGTTCCTTTCGTGCCATTCGTGGTTCATTTTTCGCTGTTAATATTTTCATGTTTAAAATATTTCTTCCAACTGATCGCTGATGTAAAAATCTTCCCGTTTCAGTTTTCCCGAGTCAATCAGAGATTTGATCAACGGAAGCGCATCTCTTAAAACAGCAATGGTTCTTTTAATCAGCGTGCAGTATGCTTCCGGCGTACAATGCAGACAGCGGCAATGACAAATCCTGAATTCCTCACATCGGAAGCATTTTTCCGTATTGGAAAAATCTTTCAATCCGATAGAGCGATAAATTCCCTTCCGAATATCTCCCATCAGATTATTTTTCTGCTCCACGATTTCAGGGCAGGCATAAATATCGCCGGTGGTGAAAATCTGAACATAATGATCTCCCGCGCCGCAGCCCAGCGTGTTTTCCGGCAGAGTATAGTTTACATTGTGATACTTCTGATTATTCTCCTGATCTAAAAGTCTGATCACCATCGAAACAAATGTCTGTATGTGCAGAAATTTTCCCTGCTTCAGATTTTCTAACCAGAATGCAAGCAAGCCTTGCAGTTCTTTCCACTTCCGCTCCGCAGGATAATTGTCAAAATTTTTCATATTCTGATACTGCCAGTAAATCGTATCAAAATAAGGCAATGCGGCAAGGGCTTTGACAGATTTTTCCAGATCATTGTCCGGAGCGGCGGTCATGCGGGCAATGATTTTTCCATGAAAATGAGGCTTTATCGCTTCCAACTGCTTGATGATTTTTGAAAAAGTTCCCCGTCCCCGGAACCGGTCGTTTTGCTCCTCATCTCCGTCAATGGAAATCAAAATGTGCTTTAATTTGCTGAGAATATCGGGAGAAAATTTTCCGGGCAAAAGTTTTCCGAGATTGGTTCTGATTAACGGCTCGCCCCCGATAAAAGAAACATGATCCCCTTTTTTGCCGTATTTCTTCAGAAAAGAAACTAATTCATCCACCGTGTACTGCGGCTCCGAATTTTTATGCTGCAAATCTTCATTATAGCAATAGGTGCATTGAAGATTACACGCTGTTGTGGCGTAAATTTCCCAAAAAACCACTTCCAGTTCCCCGATGCCATGCACCCGGTCCCTGTTCGGATTGTCTGCGTCTTTCATTATTTAAAATCAGAGTCTTACAGTGATGTAGTAGCCCTGATCCCCCCTTTGCAAAAGAATAACCACCGATGCCTTGTTACGATACTTTACAATGGCTTTTTCAAAATCTTTGACATTATTGATCGTTATGTCATCCAACTGCCGGATCACATCGCCGGGACGCACGCCGACGCCGGCAAGATAGCAATCCCGGCGGATTTCCGAAATCACGACGCCCCGCTCATAAGAACCGGCGCGGGCTGCCTCCGCCACTCTGACGCCCAGCAGGCGGAAAGCAATGTCCGCCGACTTTTCAACCGGAAAAGCAGCGGTCTTTACGGAAACCGTCATGGGGCTGTTATTACGCCGTATCAGCATCAGCACGGTGTCGCCGGCGGCAATGCCTTTGACAGATGCAAGATAATCCTCGCTTGAAGCCACCTCGTCTTTTCCCACAGACAGAACAATGTCACCGGCGCGGATGTCCGCTTTTTCGGCGGGACTGCCGCTTTCGACTTCTCTGACAAGGACGCCGCGGCCTGCCGGTGTTTTCAAATATCGGCTCATGCCCGCGTCAATGTCCTGAACCATGAGACCGATCCATGCCTGCACGACCTCGCCGTGGCTGATCAGATCGGCGATGATGCGTTTGGCTTTGGTAACGGGAATGGCAAAACCGATGCCCTGTGCTTTGGCGTAAATGGCTGTATTGACGCCGATGAGTTCGCCGTTGACGTTCAGAAGCGGTCCCCCGCTGTTTCCGGGATTGATGGACGCGTCGGTCTGAATAAAATCGTGATACACCCGCTCTTCGGTGCGGATGCTTCTGCCGACCGCACTGATGACGCCGGTTGTGACCGTGTGGGAAAATCCGAAAGGATTGCCGATGGCAATCACGGTTTCCCCGATCATCAGATCATCGGAAATTCCCATTTCCGCCGCGGGAAGGGCTTCTTGGGAGGAAATCCGCAACACGGCCAGATCGGAATCCGGATCCGCGCCCACAATCTGCGCCTCAAATTCCCGTTCATCTTTTAAGATCACAGAAATTTTTCCGGTTCTTTCAATCACATGGGCATTGGTCAGAATAAAACCCCGCTTTCCGTCAATGATGACGCCGGAACCCAGACTGTTTTTTTTATACTGCCGTTCAACGCCTCCCTCAAAAAAATCTCTGAAAAAAGAATCGAAAAAAGGGTCCATGCCGGCAAAGGGATTGGCGCGGGTACGCACCTCATATTCCGAGCTGATGTTCACGACAGCAGGGCTGACCTTCCGCACGGCTCGGACAATGGCGTCTTCCCGTTCCGCGCCGACAGCGGCGTTGAAAATCAGACTGTTTGAAATAATAATAAAAAGAATTGAAAAGAACGATTTTTTGCAAAAGAGTTTTTTTAGCATTGGCATTTCCGTATTTTTATCTTAGAATGATGAATCATTAAAGATAAACCACGAAGGACACGACCATCTTATTAAAATCAGGCATCGTGTTCATTTCTTTTCGTATATTTTAAAGATAAACCACGAAGGACACGACCATCTTATTAAAACAGGTACGAAGAACACGACCATCTTATTAAAATCAGAAATCATCGTGTTCATTTCTTTCATACCTTTCGTATCATTCATACTTTTTCGTGTCCTTCGTACTTTTCGTGTCCTTCGTGGTTCATCCTTCGTGGTTCATCTTTTGTTGTTCATATTTTTGTATTCCAAAAAGGTTCTATATCAGCATAATGAAAAATATTCAAGACATCTTAGCATTGATTGAACAGCCCAGCCGTTATCTCGGTTCGGAAATCAACGCCATCCGCAAGGACTTGCGGGCAGCAGAACTCCGCATCGCGCTGGCATTTCCCGATATGTATGAAATCGGAACATCGCATTTCGGGCTTCAGATTCTTTATCACATTTTAAATCAGCAGAAAAACATTGCCGCGGAAAGAGTTTTTGCGCCCGGTTCCGATATGGAAGCACATCTGCGTTCTTCGGGCATTCCGCTGTTGTCATGCGAATCCCGTGAACCGATCCGGCATTTTGACATCATCGGCTTCAGTCTTATGTATGAACTGAATTTCACCAATATTCTGATGATGCTTGATCTGGCAGGCATTCCCTTTTTTGCTTCCGAAAGAGACGATGGGTATCCTCTCATTATTGCCGGAGGTCCCTGCACCTGTAACCCCGAACCGGTCGCGGATTTTTTCGACGCCATGGTGGTCGGAGACGGGGAAACCGTGATTCTGAAAATGACAGAAGCATGGCTCAACTGGAAACAAAGCGGCAGTACAGACAAAGAAAATCTTCTGAAATTATGGTCCGGTATTGAAGGTGTCTATGTTCCCGCTTTTTTTGAGCCGCAATATTCGGATACCAGTTTGCAGACGCTTTTACCCCGTTTTTCTAACTATATAAATGTAAAAAGAACGCTTGTCAATGATCTTGACGCCGCGCCGTTTCCGAATGCCCCGATAGTGCCTTACGGAAAGCCGGTTCATGACCGTCTCAGAATTGAAATCGCCCGGGGATGCACGCGAGGCTGCCGATTCTGTCAGGCAGGCATGATTTACCGTCCGGTCCGGGAGCGGTCTCCGGAAAATATTCTCCGGCTCACAGAAACATCGCTTGCCGCAACCGGCTATGAAGACATATCTCTGCTGTCGTTAAGCACCGGCGATTACAGTTGCATTGCGCCTCTGATGGAGCAGCTTATGGTGCGCTACGCCGCAGAGCATGTGGCGGTTTCTTTTCCCTCGCTCCGCGCCGGAACCCTGACGCCGCAGCTTATGGAATTTATCAAACAGGTGAGAAAAACAGGATTTACCATTGCTCCGGAAGCCGGAACCCAGCGTCTCCGTGATGTTATCAACAAAAACATTACCGAACAGGATATTGCAGAGACCGTAACCGAGGCATTCCGCAGCGGGTGGCAGGTCATCAAGCTTTATTTTATGGTCGGTCTTCCCACGGAAACAGATGAAGATATACAAGGCATTGTTGATATTGTCAAAAAACTTTGGAAAATGAAAATTCCCGGGGGCAGGAAAGGCAAAATAAATGTGAGCGTGGGAACTTTTATCCCGAAATCCCACACGCCTTTTCAATGGGCGTCTCAGATTTCGCTTGCGGAATCAAAAGAAAAAATTTACATGCTTTCAGACGAACTGAAAATGCCCGGGATTCAGTTTAAATGGCAGCATCCGCAAACCAGCCTGATTGAAGGGCTGACCGCTCGGGGGGACCGCCGGCTTTCCCGTGTGCTTGCAACGGCTTACAGAAAAGGCTGCAAATTTGACGCGTGGACCGACAGTTTTCAGTATGATTTATGGGAAGAAACTTTTTCCGAAACTGTTACGGATGTTGATTTTTACACCACCCGAAAAAGAGATATGCAGGAGCCGCTCCCTTGGGATCATATAGACACCGGAATCACAAAGGATTTTCTGAAAACAGAATGGGAAAAAGCCGTTGCGGAAAAACACACGCAGGATTGCCGGAACGGGGACTGCAATGCCTGCGGCGTCTGCGATTTTGAGACTGTAAAACCGAGGGTGTGTCATTCAGTAGAGACGCACGGCAGTGCGTCTCAGATTCAGACGCAAGATGCAGATACGCACGTCTCAGAAATGCACGGCGTAGAAACAAACACCGTAGAGACAAACACCGTAGAGACGCACGGCCGTGCGTCTCTACCCATTGAGATCGCCTATTCCAAACTCGGAGAGGCAAAATATTTCGGGCATCTTGAATTGGTGAATATTTTCATTCGGGCTATCCACCGAGCCGGTATTTCGATGAAATATTCGGAGGGCTTTCATCCCCTGCCGAAAATCGCTTTTAACGATCCGCTGCCCCTCGGAATCGAAAGCATGAATGAATTGATGTATTTATCTGTTCCTGAAACCGTGACACCGGAAAATGTCACAGAGGCTTTGAACATGCAACTGCCCGAAGGTCTCATCATTCGTAAATGCCGGATTGCGCCGCCCAAATCCCAGCGGAAATCTTCGGAGTATATGATCTGGCGAATCACGTTGCCCGCCCGATTTAAAACAGATAGTAAAATTGGTGATAGCCTTTTTGATAAAAATAAGCTACAATCTTTTACAGATGCTTCGGAATGCTTTTTTACCCGTGTGAATCCCAAGGGAAAATTCACGAAAATAAACCTGAAAGAAGCAGTGTTAAAAATCATTCTGACCGGTCCCTGCGAATTGGAAATCACACTGAAATCAGAGCCGGGAAAAACTGTAAGGCCGGCAGATGCTGTCAGAAAAATTTTCAATCTGCCTGATGAAGTTATCAAACAGGCTTCTGTGCTGAAACTTGAAAATTGAAACAGGTAACAGGTAACAGGTTGCAGGTTACTTGCAACCTGCAACCTGCAACCTGTTACCTGTTACCTGTTACCTGCAACTTGAAACTTTGAATGCTGAATTCGTGTCAATGTATAAACAGATTGTCATAAATGCGACTGAACATGAAACCCGTGTCGCGCTGCTTGAAGACGGAAATATTTCAGAGCTTTTTATTGAGCGTAAAGATGATTCGGATATTGCCGGAAATGTATTCAAAGGCAGGGTGCAGCGGGTTCTGCCCGGAATGCAGGCGGCTTTTGTGGATATAGGGCTGAATCAGGCCGCTTTTATCCATGTGGGCGATGTGATCTGCGAAAAAGCGGAATTTGAACATTTTTTTGCGGAAAACAGGGCAGATGAGACAGAAGACGAGCTTCCAAAGCCCGAATCTGAGGAATCGCCCCCGTACAAAAACAGCAGCGACGAACCCGCAGAAGGACTTACTGTCCGACAGGAAATATCGCGGGACTGCCATATTGAGGAAGTGCTGACCGAAGGACAGGAGATTATGGTGCAGGTGGCAAAGTCTCCTATCGGGACCAAAGGCGCACGGGTGACATCATATATTTCACTTCCGGGGCGGTTTCTGGTGCTGATGCCGACTTCCGACCACATCGGTGTATCCCGGCGCATCGAGAGCGAAGAAGAGCGAAACCGTCTCAAGGATCTGATTCTGTCTTTAAGAGACATGCCGGTCGGTTATATTGTCAGAACTGCTGCTGAGGGAGTTGAAGAAGAAAAGCTGGTTTATGAAATCGCTTTTCTTAAAAACCTGTGGGAAAGTATTCAGGTCAAATACCGCAGAGCGCCGGTGCCCTCGCTGCTGCATCAGGAACTGAGCCTGAGTCTGAGAGCGGTCCGGGACCTGCTGGTCCATGAGGCGGAAAAATTAATCATAGATTCCCGGACCGTTTATCAGTCCATTCTCGGGTTTCTGGAAACTTTCATGCCGAGCCTCAAAGATTCTGTGGAATTATATGAAGGCGCAGAGCCGATTTTTGACGCTTTCAATCTCGAAGGAGATATTTCCCGTGCGCTGAAACGGAAAGTCTGGCTGAAATCAGGCGGTTATATCGTGATCGAGCATACCGAAGCACTGGTCGCGATTGACGTCAATACGGGCAGATATGTCGGAAAACATAATCTGGAAGAAACCATCCTGAAAACCAATCTGGAAGCGGTGAAGGAAATTGCCTATCAGATCCGTCTGCGGGACATCGGCGGCATTATTATTATTGATTTTATTGACATGGGAAAAAAGGCAAATCAGGAAAAGGTCTTTAATGCGCTTAAAGAAGCGGTGAAAAAAGACCGGAGCAAAACCCATATTCTCCCCATGTCCGAAATCGGACTGATTCAGATGACCCGCAAGCGCATCAAGCAGTCTCTCACCCGTACCCTGTGCGAACCCTGCTTTTACTGCGAAGGAGAAGGCTATCTCATTTCCCGGCAGACAATATGCTACAATATCTATCGGGAAATTCTCCGTGAAGCGGCCCAAAGCATCAGAATAGATATGGGGGGCGGCAAGCTGACCATCAGGGTCAATCCGGAAATAGCGGAACTGCTTCACGGAGAGGAAAATCATATTATTCTTTCATTGGAACGCATTATCGGAAAACAGATCATCATTTATCCGAATGTGAAATTCCACATGGAAGAATTTGATATTTTTGAAATTTTAAAAGACAGTTAAAAATTCGGAAATAAAGGTCAGAATCTCTCATATCTGATTTTAGCCCTGACGCAAAGATCGCCAAGAAAAACCTGTAACTCTTTTTTTCTTTGCGCCCGGGCTGAAATCAGATGCGCCTTTGCGAGAAACCTTTTTTTCCGGTTTCCGATAAGGAGCTGACAAATGGAATTAAACGCGAGAAAAGAAGGCGATGCCCTTGTGGTCTCGGTGAAAGGCAGAATTGACGCGATCACCGCGCCGGATTTTGAAAAGTATCTCACCGAACAGGCAGATAAAAGTGGAAAAAGTCTTGTCGTCAATATGAAGGAACTTTATTATATCAGCAGCGCGGGACTGAGGGCAGTGCTGGGAGCGGCAAAAAAACTCAAGGAAAAGCAAGGGGATATGATGCTGGCGGAAGTTCAGGAGACTGTCAGAGAAGTATTTGAAATCGCAGGATTCAGCACATTCCTGAAAATATTCGATACGGAGAAATCTGCGCTTGAGCAGATATGACAAAGAATGCTTTCACAGATCACACTGCCTGCAAGACTTGAAAATCTGAGACAATGCCTTGAATTTATAACAGATTATGCGGAAAAACAGGGATTTTGCCCCAAAAGAATTTCGCAGATTGAATTAGCCGCAGAAGAAATTTTAGTCAATGTTTTTAATTATGCCTATCCGGAAACAGAGGGAGAGGTGAAGGTCATCGTAGGCTCTGAGCGCGGCTCCCGGATGTTTATCCGATTTGAAGACACCGGGGTGGGCTTTGATCCGCTTTCAGCCGCGGCACCCGATCTCAACAGCGATATTTCTGAACGCAGCATCGGCGGGCTGGGCATTTTTCTTGCCAGAAAATTTATGGACCAGATACACTATTGCCGCGAAAAAGACAGAAATATTCTGACGCTGGTGGCAGAGCCGAAAGCGGAATCTGAGATTTCCCTCTGATCCGGAGATCAGCCCTGTCATTCCGAGCAGATACCTGTCATTCCGAGCGCAGCGAGGAATCTCAGCCAATCTCATACCGATTTTATTAAAATAGGTCGGCTCCCTTCGGTCGGAATGACAGAAAAAATACGTCGGAATGACAGAAAAAACACTCAGACCGAAATTTCCATTCCGTCATAAGCCATGCTGACCTTGAGCAGATAACTGTCATCATAAATCGCCGCGTATTTTTTTGTTTCTCTGAGCATCTTGTCCAAGGTTTCATCGCTGCTGGTCGGTTCGCTGTGGAACATGCACAGATGCTTCACATTTGCCCGTATGGACAGTTCCACGCCGAGAATATTGCTGGAATGCCCCCAGTCTTCTTTCATGTAAATGGCGTCCATAAGCGAATACTGCGTGTCAAATATCAGCAGATCCGCGTCTTTGAAAAAATGCAGGAAAGGATAATTTTCATTATCCGAATCGGCTTTATGTTCCGAATCGGTTGAATAAACAATCTTTTTCCCGTCTTTTTCAAAACTGTAACCGTAGGATAACTGAGGATGGTTCTGTTTCATCCCCTTTACACAAAAGCCCGCAATCTTATATGTTCTTTCCGGATTCAGACGGTAAAAGCGTTTCTCTGCCTGCATATAGGCAAGGGGTACAGGAAAGCACGGGGGATTTTGCTGGCTGACAAAAACCTGTTTCATATTTTCATGAAATCCGTAAATGCTGATGCGGTTTCCCTTGATATAAGCGGGAACAAAAAAAGGAAATCCGCAAATGTGATCCCAGTGGACATGAGACATAAACAGATGGATATGACAGGGAATCTTTCCTGACTGCATGATATAATTCCCGAAATCCCGCAGACCGGTTCCGGCATCAAGCACGATAAGTTCTTTGCCGTCTCTTATTTCGACGCAGGAGGTATTGGTCCCGTATCCGCCTGTTACAGAAAAAGGCAGTTGTGTGTCAATAAAATGATCCATTTCAGCTTCTGATTTGAACTGACAGTCTTTTGCCGCTTTCAGTGCGGCATAAATCTTCTGTCTTATTATTTTTGAGTGAACCGAAGCAGGCAGAGAACCCCGACTGCCCCATGTAATAATTTTCATAAGGCTTATCCTTTATTTTTTATAAAAAAATGAAACACAATGTGCATTCTTTTTTTTTCATTTCCGCTTAATTTGTTATTATGCTGTTTTGTATAACTCTTTCTATATAGCATATAAATAAAAAATTTTTTTATATTTGTCAAAAATATTATTTTTTTATATTTAAAGAAAAAAGTAACCGAATATAACATGAAAAAAAGATTTATATTTAACCTCTTGTTTTTCAATTTTTTATTTACAGCAGACAAGCGAAAATAATTTTTAAGATGCCTGTTCTGTAAAAAACGGTGAATCCGTGCTTACAAATTTTGGGGCTTGACATCGTGACTTGCTTGTGCATAAATAGAAAGGTTAAACTTATGAATTTCTAAACAGAAGGATTGAGGGATTATGAAAAGGACTTATCAGCCAAGCAGACTTAAACGGGCAAGAACACACGGTTTTTTGGAAAGAATGTCAACCAAACAGGGCAGAAAGGTGATTAACAGACGCAGAGCCAAAGGCAGAAAACGCCTGGCGCTGTAAAGCGCCCCGGCTGAAAACAGATGCAAATCGCTTTGAAGCGGATTGACCTGTTTTCAGCCGGACGCTTTACAATTGACAGGTCATGAAATACCGGTTCCGGAGTGCTGTCATCTTATTAAAAGCGGAGCGCAGCGAAATTTTAGCATTTGCTGACCTATCTTATAAAATGGGTCGCCCGGCGGCTCCGGTTTTAATAAGATGACAGCATTCCGAAGAGACGCACTCCGGAAATCCGGCATTATTTGTGTTCAGGAAGGTCAATTGAAACCTTTTGCTTTTACCAAAGCAGACAGAATCTTAAAGCGGTCAGATTTTATCCGCCTGTCAAAAACCGGGAAAAAATTTCATAACAGCCATTTTCTTGCGGTTTTCGGACCCGGCATCAGCGGACAGAGCCGTATAGGGATTACAGTTACCAAAAAAGTCGGGAATGCTGTGATTCGCAACAGGATCAAACGGCTTTCCCGTGAATTTTTCCGATTGCACAAACACAGGCTGACAGATCATTGGGATATAAATATCATTGCAAAAACGCCGGCAGCAGTTCTGCCGACAAGCGCAGTGTTTTCTTCATTACAGAATCTTTTTGACAAAATCTTAAAATTGAGAATTGAGAATTGAGAATTGAGAATTGAAAAATTCTGTTTTTGTCATTCCGAACGCAGTGAGGAATCTGAGATTCTTCGCTTCGCTCAGAATGACATGCTTCAATTCTCACTTCTCACTTCTCACTTAAGAGGTGTTTATCATTAAAAAAATATTTCTATTACTGATCAAAGCATACCAGTTTGTTGTGTCCCCCATGCTGGGGGACCGGTGCCGTTTTTATCCAAGCTGCTCTGATTATGCGTATCAGGCGATTGAGCGTTACGGAATACTTAAAGGATTATGGATTTCCTTAAAAAGAATTTTACGCTGTCATCCCTTTAATCCGGGAGGATTTGATCCTGTTCCCTAACTCGTCCCCTCCTTTAAAATCTGATTTATCTGAAATATCTATCCGTATAACAGGAGATTTTTTTGCCTGCTTTCCCGGCACCGAATACAAGAGCAGGTCTGATTTTAAATAAGGTCAGCCTTTTTGTATATTGTATAAATGATAGGAGAATATGAATGGAACAAACCCGATTTTTTTTGGCAATAGCACTTTCTTTTCTTGTGTTCATTGTATGGAATGTCTTTCTCGCTCCGCAGGATACACCGCAAAAACCGAATCCGCAGCCGGCAATACAGTCGGAACATGCAGAATCTGATATGAAAAAGGCTGAGGCAGAGAAACCGGCAGCTTCGGATGCCCTTCCCGTCCCGGAGACGCCCCCTGCCGCGCCTGTTTCACAGCAGAATGCCCGAACTGTCACGGTAACGACGCCGCTGTACTCGGTAAAAATTTCAGAAAAAGGCGCGGTGTTTACCAGTTTTGTTTTGGAAGCATACAGGGAAAAAGCAGATAAAAATTCGCCCCTCAAAGAACTCATTTCCGCAGACATTGCCGGGGGAAATCTTCAGGCAGGCTTTGAGAATAACAGTGTGCCGGGCATAGAGAATGCGATTTTTGCGGCAGCGGTTGAATCCGACAAGCCGGAAATCCGTCTTCAGCAGGGGAGCAAAGCGCAAACGGTCTCTTTTTCATGGACATCCCCCCAGGGTGTGGCTGTGGATAAAAAATTTGTTTTTTCTCCGGACAGTTATCTGATAGGTCTGACGGTGAACATCAAAAACGGTTCGGCAACAGCTGTTCAGGACAGTCTGACCCTTTCTCTGACCGGAACGGTTCCGACAGCAAAGAACTCCTACGGATTCGAGGGACCCAGCGCGCTGATCAACAACAGTCTGGAACAGATTAAACTTGGCGATATCAAAGATAAAAACACCTATACCGGTTCCCTGAAATGGCTGGCATTGGAAAGTCATTATTTCATGTCGGGCATTATTCCCGTGTCTCCTGATACAACATCCGGAATCCCTGCAACTATGCGTCTTTCTGTCAAATCGGACCGTCTGATCGAAAGCCGTTATGTATGCCCGGCGGCGCTGATCGGTCCCGGAGCGCAGCAGCATTTTGATTTTAATCTCTTTTTCGGTCCCAAGAGTTTGAAGATTCTGAACAGACTCAATAACAATCTGGATAAAGCCATTAATTTCGGATGGTTTGACTTTATTGCCAAGCCCTGCCTCTGGCTGCTGAATTTTCTTTACGGATTTATTCCCAATTACGGTGTTGCCATTATCATTTTAACGGTTCTGGTCAAAGCTGTCCTGTGGCCTCTCGGAAACATCAGCTACAAGTCCATGAACGAAATGAAAAAAATTCAGCCGTTGATGACTGAAATCAGAGAAAAATATAAAGATGACAAACATCGGATGAATCAGGAGGTTATGAACCTGTACAAGACATACAAGATAAATCCAATGGGCGGATGTCTTCCGATGGTGGCTCAGATTCCGGTATTTTTTGCGCTTTACCGGATGCTGTATGATGCCATTGAACTCAGACATGCGCCTTTTTTCGGGTGGATCAATGACCTGTCCGCGCCGGACCGGCTGTTTCCCTTTGACATGGCAATTCCCTTTATGGAGCCGCCCTACGGCATTCCGGTACTGACCATTATTATGGGTGCTACGATGTTGTTGCAGCAGAAAATGTCCCCGCCTCCCGGAGATCCGGCGCAGGCAAAAATGATGATGTTTATGCCCGTCATTTTTACGGTTATTTTTATCAATTTTTCATCGGGATTGGTTTTATACTGGCTCATAAACAACATCCTGTCTATCTCGCAGCAGTATTACATTTCAAAGAAAAAAGCCTAAAATAAGTGAGAATTGAGAATTGAGAATTGAGAAATAATTCTCACTTCTCAATTCTCAATCAATGGAGGTTATCATGTCGCCTCATTTGGAGTTTGAGGACAAGACCGTGGAAAAGGCGGTCGGAAAAGCTTGTGAAGAATTGAACATCCCCAGAGAAAAACTTAAATATGATGTGATTTCTTACGGTTCAACCGGTATTTTCGGATTGGTGGGGATAAAAAAAGCACGAATCAGGGTCACGCATCTGCCGCCCGGCAAAACAGCAGATACATCTTATCAAAACGGGCAGACCGCTGAGGCTCCCGGCTCAGAGCCGATAACCGAGCAGCAAACGTCAGTGAGCCAGCCTTTTGTTAAAGACGGGCAGGCGCCTGAGCAGATGACTGAGCGGAGCCGAAGGACTGAGCGGAGCCGAATGACTGAGCGGAGCCGAAGGGCTGAACGGAGCCGAAAGGCTGAGCGGAACCGAAGGGCTGTTTCTGAAGATATTGAAGATAAACCAGAAGATGATGCGGATGATGATGCGGATGACGACGACGATTTCTATGACGATGAAGAAGACATCGAAGACGATCTTATTCCCCCGGAAGAGGACGAAGCCGAAGCCGACAGCCTGCCTCTGCCGGAGGAGCATGAGGATGGGGATGGAGAAAGAGAAATCACCGAGGCTGAGGCTGTTTATCTGGATCTCGGCAAAAATGCCCTGCAACGGATTGTTGACTTTATCACCGCAGACG
>JAIFKL010000232.1 GCA_020049595.1 Desulfobacteraceae bacterium | reverse complement strand
TCTTTTTTCATGATGACGATTGATCCGTAAAAGGTGTTGCGGGGTATTTCCAAAGGTGCTTTCTCCTCTAATATCTCAGATTGTCACAGATTTTAGCGATTATCCGGTCTCCTGTGATCCGAAGCTACAATTTTTTGTATATACCATTTTTTAGCTGTTGACAATATTTTTGTAATTTCATATTAATATTTAATCAATTTTATAAGAAATTCTGCATCTCCGGCTTGGACACTGTGGAGTGCTACAGAAGAGGTGATGAAGCCTGTCTCTTTTGCGGCGTCGAAAGCATCTCTCTCTACGGGGCAATCTCTGACCTTTCAGGCAGTGGCGGTGATGCAAACACATTGCCCGCCGGGGAGGTTGCAGTAACGATTTGAAAAATATTTGACAACCTTTAAAAAGTTGTCAAAGCATCAGAACGCTGTATTATCTGAAAACCTATAATTGCAGGATAGTTATCTTATGATGCTGACACGAAGACAAGCCTGTGAGCGATTGTTGCAGTGTTTAGCCGGGGGCGGCTTTGCTTGCATGGTGTGGAAATATGTCTGCGGCACCGGCGCTTCTTCTCTCAAAGTGTCTTTTCCCGAGCGACCGGAAAAAGACACAGTGCTTTTCAGCAGCGGTGTTTATCTCACAGGCGCAAGAGACCGTATTTATGCCCTTTCTGAGCGATGTCCCCACCTGGGCTGCCGATTGGCATACAACGAAGCCGAACATTGTTTTCAATGTCCCTGCCACGGCTCGCAGTTTTCTCCCAAAGGCAGCCTTCAGAAAGGTCCCGCAACAAAAGACATGAACGCTTTGGATATTCGCTTTGATGAGGAATGCGGACTTTATCAAGTTATATTGCCGCTTTCCTGAACAGATTCAGGTCAATGGGATTTTTTCAAAAAATCCGTTTTCTGTATATGTCTTTTCGGGAAAATATCTCAGTGCTGCCTTTGGCTCAGGCAGCATGGCGGGCGTTTCTCTTTGCGCTGGTGACGGGTGTTGTGCTTGCCTTTCACTATTGCCCCTGGGGAGATGTTTTCACATCGGTCTCAAAAATTTCCGGCTGGCTGCCTTACGGGCATTTTCTCCGAAAACTGCACTATTTTTCAGGTCAGGTTTTCCTCATTCTCACCATGCTGCATACGCTGGAACATTTCCTCAGAAAGACATATCTCCGCATTCAGTCCTCAGAATGGCTGTGGCTCGTGCTGTTGTTTTCGCTGAGTTTTTTTCTGATGTTTACGGGGTTCATATTAAAAGGAGACAAAGAAGGCATACTGGCGGCTCAGGTCATGTATCATCTGGCTCAGGAAATACCGCTCATCGGCGCAGGACTTGCCCGGATGCTGCTGAGACCCGGAGAGGAATTTTTTCTCCTTCCCTATCTTCACCACAGCGTCATTCTTCCCATGGCGCTGCTTTTTCTGCTGAACCGGCATCGCAGGCGTCTTTTGCCCCGGAATGACTCGGCAGGCTGGGGCTGGACTCTGACAGCGGTTTTGGCAGGGCTTGCAGCATTCTGCCCGCTTCCTCCTGACATTCCGCCCACGATGGAAATTTTCAATATTACGGGTCCCTGGTTTTTCCACGGCATTCAGCTTCTCTTACGTTATGTGCCTGCGTTCTGGGCAGGCATTGTCTGTCCCCTGATTACGCTGGGATTGCTGGCGGTTCTGCCATTTGCGGGAGACTTATGCAGAAAACTGACAACTGCCGCATGGCTGATTCATCTGCTCATGCTTCTTGCTGCATGGTGTGTGTAACATAAAGATTTGATTGCATATAGGGGCAGCCCCCTGTGGCATTAAGTCAAGAGCGGGGACATGTCCTTCGATCTCATCAAAAAATCTGTTTTTTATCTCATACCAATTCGCTTTCAAAGATCGGTCTTTTCAGATCGTAAAGCGATTTTTCAAATCGCTTAAACCGCTTAAAAAGCGGTTTTACGGAAAACACCGTTTTTGAAAGCGAATTGGTATCAGGCTTTCCAAGCAGCAGCTTTACTAAATCCCGGTCAATCTTCCATGCCCGGTCAATCACCGCCGCCTTGACTAATTCACCTTCATCATCAACAAAGCGGGCATCCGTTTTTAACATATCCGTCAATTTTTCATTAAAACGCTTGGTAGTGATATAGAACAAGTGATTATTGTCCCTCATTTCTTTGCACACCTTGTCTGCGTCAATGTTTTTATCGCGCCAGATACCGAAATAATCAGACGGACGAAATTCGTTTTCAGATAGCTGATTTTCCTTATCAAATGAAATAATAATGATTTCAAGTTGGTTATTTTCAGCAAAGCTTTCCGGTAATTTAATGTTTAAAAAACCCTTTTCGGGTTTTTGACAAATTCGCAATGCCTTCATATTTATACCTCCTTGTTAAAACAACTGAAGCTTAACAAAAACACGCCGAATATATTTATTACAACTTTTCTTAATGAAGATCAATCATAACCGTCAAATTACATGGAAATCCCGTAACGCTCGATTTTTTCATAAAGCGTTTTTCTGGAAATGCCGAGACATTGCGCCGCGAGGCTTTTGTTGCCGCTGCATTTTTCCAGCGTCTTTCGGATCAGCTCGCTTTCCATATCCCTAAGCGTGATGCCCTTGTCAGGAAGCTCGGCAAAAATTTCTTTATCCGCATTTGCGGCGGAAAGCGAGCCGGATACAATCTGTTCTGACAGTTCATCCGGCATCAGTCGGGGACCTTTGGAGAGAAGCACCGCTCTTGCGAGACAATTTTTCAATTCCCGGACATTCCCGGGCCAGTTGTAACGGACTAATATCTCCATTGTCTCAGGGGTCACGCCGTCAATCGTTTTCTCATACTGCACGGCATAGTGTCTGACAAAATGATTGACTAACAGAGGAATATCTTCCCGGCGATGACGCAACGCCGGCACCCGAATCGGAATGACTTCAATTCGGTATAAAAGATCGCTGAGAAAATGCCCTTTGCGGATTTCCTCCTGAAGATCAAAATTTGTGGCGGCAATGACTCGCACATCCACCTGACGGGAATTTGTCGAGCCTACCGGCTCAAAAGTTTTTTCCTGAAGAAAGCGGAGCAGTTTTGCCTGAAGCCTGAGACTCATGTGACCGATTTCATCAAGAAAAAGTGTGCCGCTATCCGCCAATTCCAAACGCCCTTTTCTGGCTTCGCCCGCGCCGGTGAACGCGCCTTTTACATGCCCGAACAACTCGGCTTCCAAGAGATTTTCAGTCAGCGCGGCAGAGTTGATGCAGACCATTTCGGCTTTTTTCCGGCGGCTTTCGATGTGCAGGGCGCGAGCTAAAAGTTCTTTTCCGGTTCCGGTCTCACCGTAGATCATCACCGACGCGTCGGTGGGCCCCACCGTGCAGATCATGTCAAAGATGTCTCTCATCTTCCGGCTCACGCCGATGATATTATGAAAAGCATATTCGCTTCTGACCTGTTTTTTCAGCTTGCTGAGTTCGCGAGACATCTCGCGCTCACAGATCGCCTTGTTCAGCACAAGACTCAGTTCTTCATAATCAAGCGGCTTGATGAGATAATTCGTCACTCCCTGTTTCAAAGCTTCTACAGCAGATTTGACAGTTCCGTAAGCAGTCATAATGATAAACGGCGGCGATTCCCGAATATTGCTCATTTTGTGATAAAGTTCCAGACCGTCCATGCCGGGCATCTTGAGGTCTGAAAGCACCACGTCAATATCTTCATGAGCCTCGAAGATTTTCAAAGCTTCTGTCCCGTCAGCGGCTTTCAGCACTTCGTAGCCTTCATCACTCAGAATGGCTGTCAGCACCTTCAGGCTGTTGATGCGGTCGTCAACCAGCAATATTTTTTTTGCTTTCAAGGTCGTATTCTCCCGATAAGTTATGCTGAAATGAGCGCAGCGAAATTTTAGCGGTGAGTGTAGAACGGGTTTATCTGTTTTTAACCCGGGCCGTTTTACTATGCTGAAATTTCATTTCAGCACTCCGGATGTGTTTGTCAGAGGCAATTCAATGCTCACCCAAGTGCCGCTGCCCTCCTGGCTCGAAATGCTGATAGTTCCGCCGTGATTCTGCACGATGCCCAGACTCAGCGGAAGTCCGAGACCGGTTCCGCTTTCTTTTGTAGTGAAAAAAGGGTCGAAAATATTCTGCAAATGATCTTGCGGAATCCCCACGCCTTTGTCTTCAATCGTAAGTCTGATCCGCTCGGATAATGCCGCATCTTTTTTGTTTTTTACAAGCATCGTCGAAAAAATAATCGCTCCGCCCCCGGGCATTGCGTCCATGGCATTGATGACAATATTGACCAAAACTTGCTGAATCTGATGAGGATCAATCTCTATCATGGGAAGATCATCCGCCAGACGGTTATGAAAGCGGATATACTTCTGTTCAGCCTGCTTTTCAAAAAGATTCTGAGCAGAAAGCAGCACTTTGTTGAGATCGGAAGGAGCGGGTTTCGGCGATGACTGCCGGGCAAAATAAAGAAAGTCGGTCACAAATTCGTTCAGGCGGTCAATTTCTTCCATAATGAGCTGCGAATACTCGGTAATAAGCGGATCATCGGAACGCCGGCGTTGCAGGTAAACAACAGCGCCTTTCATTGCGTTCAGGGGATTTCTGATTTCATGGGCAACGCCTGCCGAAAGCCTGCCGAGCGAGACAAGCTTTTCCGAGCGCACCAATTCGTTCTGTATGCGGGAAAGATTCTGAGTCATTCGGTTGAAAGAGCGGGTCAGTTCTCCCAACTCGTCACGGGTCCGCACCGGTATTTCCTGCGTCAGATTTCCCCCGGCAATGCGATGCGTTGCCGTGACAAGGCTGCGGACAGGCCGCAGGAGATAATAGGAAATAAGACTGACGCAGATCACGGTAAATATCAAGGTAAGTGCAACTACTTGGATCACCCGGGTCTGAATAGCTCTTGCCTCTTTTCTGAATTCCTCAATGGGAATTGTCACCGCCAAAGACCAGCCCATCACAGGAATCGGCGCAAAAGCCGCCACCCTGTTTTTCTTCTCAAAGATATAAAATTTCCTGTCGCTGACGCCCGACATCATTTTCAATATCAGTTCTTTCAGGCTCGGATCAGGGTAAGTGTTCAAATTATGTGTATAAGGCTCAAAATGCGGATGAGCGATATTTCTGCCCTGCTGATCCACAAGAAAGGCATATCCCTGTTCTCCGATACGGATATTTCTTACAATTTCAAATATTTTTTGATAATCAAGATCAATGACTACCATGCCGATAAATTCACTCTGACCGCTGAAAATTGCCTTTGCCCAGTGAATGACAAAGCCTTCCCGGAAATCCGGTCGGATAATACCGGAAATGTAAATACCCTCGGGTCCGAGTCTGCATGTCTCTGTAAAAAACTTCTGACCGCTCTGATTTGAAAATTCGCTTATTTCTCTGTTTTTCTGAACTTTTATCAGTTCAATGCCCTGTTCGTCCATATAACGGATTTGAAAGTAGTAAGGTGTTCTGCCGATAAAATCTGAAAACAGACGGACCGCATTGTCTCGGTTAAACTCTGCTTCCGCGTTCAGGCGGAAAGACCGTGCGAGATGGTATTCTTCCAAGACCGGCAGACTGGCAATTGTCTTCATATCCATGCGGCAGTAGTAAAAAATGTCATTGATTTCATTGGCTGTTGCTTTTGCCTGAACCATCTGCTCACGGCTCACAAGACGATCCACGCGGTCCACAGACGCGCGCACGGAAAAATATCCCACAGCCGCAATCGGCGCACAAACCAGCGGCAGAATAAACACGAGGAGTTTGAGAGATATTGAAAAGCGAATTTTCATATATTGGCTCCTTCGATGAAATACGGATACTGAAGAAGCTAAGTTTTTTCAAAAACTTAGCTTCTGAATCACTGCTGCTATACTACTGTTGTTCCATATTTCGGAATTTTCTCCCGCAGGTCTTATCAGATCACGAAAACACGAAGGTGTTCAAAAAAATTGTTATCATATCTCTCGTCCTAAATCTCAATGAGCATCCTTTCCGGGTTTTCGACACATTCCTTAATGCGTTTCAGAAATGTGACTGCTTCTCTGCCGTCAACAATGCGGTGGTCATAGCTCATAGCCACATACATCATGGGGCGAATGACAATCTGCTCGGCGATGACTACCGGACGTTTCTCTATCTTGTGCATTCCCAGAATGCCGCTCTGAGGCATATTCAGAATGGGCGTACTGAGCAGAGAGCCGTAAACGCCGCCGTTGCTGATTGTAAATGTGCCTCCCTCCAAGTCGGAAAGTTCCAGACGGTTCTCATTGATTTTCTTCACATAGTCAAGAATCGCCTGCTCGATTCCGGCAAAGCCGAGTTTGTCCGCATGGCGGATCACCGGCACCACAAGCCCGCGTTCCGCGCCGATGGCAACGCCGATATGGTAGTAATTGTGATAGAGAATATCTCCGTCTTCGATGAATGCGTTGAGTTCGGGAAATGACTTCAATGCCTCCACGACAGCTTTCACGAAAAAGGACATAAAGCCCAGAGACAAAGCATATTTTTTCTGAAAAATGTCTTTATACTGCGTCCTGATCTCCATTGCCCGGCTCATGTCAATCTCATTGAACGTGGTGAGCATTGCCGTGTTCTGTTTTGAATCGAGCAGACGGGCGGCAATGCGCTTGCGAATCGGTGTCATGGGCTTGCGGGTCACGGATTCCTCATCAGTTTTGCGAGACTCGCTCACCGTCACGACTGAAACTTGGCGACCGATGCCCGAATCTAAATAGAGCAAAACATCGCTCTTGGTGATTCTTCCGCCGGGACCGGTTCCGGCGATTTTGCTGATGTCAATGTTTTTCTCGGCAGCAAGACGCCGCACTGACGGCGGAAGCATCTGACGCTCGTGAGAAACTGCCGCTTTGTCGGATACGGCAGGTTCCGGCGGCTTTTGCTTGGGTGCTTCGGACGCAGGCGGCGACGGCGCTGCTTTTGTCTCAATCGCTTGGGACGCGGCTGCCGATGTCTCAATGACTCCCACGAGTGCGCCGACGGCAACGGTTTCACCTTCAAAGACTTTGATTTTCAAAATGCCGTCCGCTTCGGCCACGATTTCCAGCGTGACCTTATCGGTTTCAATCACGAGAATTGCTTCATCTTTGCGAACCCTGTCGCCGTCTTTCTTATACCACTGCGCGAGAATCGCCTCTTTCACCGATTCTCCGACGCTGGGAATTTTGATTTCTATTTCCATATTTGACTCCTGTGAATTTCTCGCATGAATTTCTCGCAAAGCACGCAAAGAGCGCAAAGGAAAAATTTTTATGAAAAAACCTCTGCGTTCTTTCTTTGCGTTCTTTGCGCCTTTGCGAGAACAAATATTTCAACTGATTGCTGCCCCCATGCTCTTTTCCGGCATGGGACCCATCGCCTGTTCGATAATTTCCGCATGTTCCTGTCTGTAAATATTGGCGAATCCGGTTGCGGGACTGGATGCGGTTTTTCTCCCGATATAAGCAATCGGTTTTTCGGTGAGACTTTCCAAACGAGATGAGACAAAATTCCATGCGCCCATGTTTGCAGCCTCTTCCTGCACCCAGCACCATTGTCTTGTCTCCTTGTATTTTTTCACAATCTTTTCCAAAGCAGTGTATGGAAAAGGATACAACTGCTCAAGCCGCACCAGCGCAATATCTGCGGCTTTGACTTCTTCACGGCGGCGAAGCAGGTCATAGTAAATCTTGCCGTTGCAGAAAATGAGCCGACGGGGTGATTCAGGATTGTCTTTATGGTCAAGAACTTCCTGAAAATGCCCTGAAGTCATTTCAGACAAATTCGAGACCGCGAGCGGATGGCGCAGCAGACTTTTAGGCGCGAGTAAAATCAGCGGCTTTCGGAAAGACGCCTTTGCCTGCCGCCGGAGCAGGTGAAAATACTGCGCTGGGGTAGTCAGATTGCAAATCTGAACATTGTTGTCCGCGCAGAGTTGCAGAAATCGCTCCGGTCTCGCGCTGGAATGTTCGGGACCGAGTCCTTCCAATCCGTGCGGCAGCAGCATGACGAGACCGCTCAGACGCTGCCATTTGGATTCTCCGCTCACGATATAAAGATCAATCACGGACTGAGCATTGTTTGCAAAGTCGCCGAATTGCGCCTCCCAAATAACTAATCCGCGAGGCTGTATCAGCGAATATCCGTACTCGAATCCGAGAACGCCGACTTCGGAAAGCGAGCTGTTCAGCACGGTAAATCTGCCCTGTCTCTCTCCGAGTGCATTGAGCGGCACAAAATGACTCTCGCTTTTGGTATCCGCAAGCACACTGTGCCGCTGGCTGAATGTGCCTCTGCCGCTGTCCTGCCCGCTCAGACGGATGGGATCGCCTTCGGAAAGAATTGAGGCAAACGCGAGTGATTCGGCGTTTGCCCAATCAATGCCTTCTCCTTTTTCCACAGATTCCAAGCGGGCTTTCAGGAGACGTTCTAACTTGGGATGAACGGAGAATCCTTCGGGAAGTGCAGTTAATTTCCGGGCAAGCAAAAGGAGTTGTTCTTCTGAAACGCCGGTTTCCAAAGGTTCATGGGAATAGTTTCCGTGAAAGCCTTCCCAGTTCTCATAAAATTTCGGAACGGGAAGCACACGGGGATTGTTCTGCGCTGACTGAAAGGCTTCTTCTATGCACAGATTCACGTTTTTCTCAATTGTCTCAATTTCCTCTTTCTTTATCAGACCTTCTTCAATGAGTTTCTGAGCATAAATATGATGGAGCGAAGGACGCTCCCGGATCCTCTCATACATCTGCGGCTGCGTGAAATACGGCTCGTCGCCTTCGTTGTGACCGTATCGCCGGTAGCAGATCATATCAATCACAACATCTTTGCCGAATGCCATTCGGTAGTTATATGCAAGTGTGACGACATAGACAACTGCTTCCGGATTTTCGCCGTGAACGTGGAAAATCGGCGACATGAGCATCTTAGCGACATCGGTGGAATAGCGGGTAGAACGGGCATTTTCCGGCAGCGTGGTATAGCCGATCTGGTTGTTTATGACAATGTGAAGCGTTCCGCCGGTGCTGTAGCCCTCCAACTGAGACAAGTTAAGTGTTTCCGTGACAACGCCCTGTCCCGCAAAAGCCGCGTCTCCGTGAATCAGAATCGGCAATATCTCTTCGGCTTTTCCCTGTCTGAGCAAATCCTGCCGCGATTTGGCGATGCCTTCCACCACCGGATCAACCGATTCGAGATGACTCGGGTTGTTCACGAGAAAAGCTTTCAGAGAGCGGCTGTTCGCAAGTTTTATATCGCTCAGATAGCCGTTGTGATATTTCACATCGCCTGATCCCACAAGGCTTTGCGGGTCATAGCTGTTGATAAATTCCCGAAAGATTTCCTCATAAGGCTTATATAAGATATTGGACTGGACATTCAGCCGCCCCCGATGCGCCATGCCGAGAATGACTTCACTGCAACCCTGTTCCGACGCGTGGAGAAACAGGGCATCTAACATGGGAATGAGCGCGTCCGCGCCTTCAAGAGAAAAGCGGGTTTGCCCTACATATTTTTTGTGAAGAAACTGCTCAAACAGTGCGGCGTGACAGAGTTTGTGCAGGATTCGGATTTTTGTCTCTCTGTCAAAAGCAGGCTGATTGCGGACCGGCTCCATGCGGTCCTGTAGCCAGCGTTTTTCTCCCGGGTCTTGCAGGTGCATATATTCCACGCCCACAGAGCGGCAATATGTCTCCCGAAGCACCTGAAGAATGTCTCGGAGACTTGCCTGCCGGGTTTGAGAAAATCGCCGGGTGTAAAAATCTCGTTCCAAATCTTCCGCCGAGAGATTGAACTCGGAGAGTTCAAGCAGCGGATGACTTGCGGGACAGGCAGTGAGCGGGTCGAGACACGCGAGCAAATGTCCCATATCTCGGTAGCGATACTTGAGCGCCTCCACCCGGGACTGCCGCAAAGCCTGATCTTCGCTGCATACAGGCTCGGCGACGATTTCGGGTGTTTTGCCGCCGGCAAGTTCAAAGCCTTCAAAGAAAAACTGCCATTCCCGTGAAACGGACTTTGGATCAGCTTTCCACAGGCGGTACTGTGAGTCAATATAATCTGCGTTTAATGTTTCAGCAATAGCCATATTTTACCTCATTTGATGAGCCCTTACAGGGCTTGTTCAGAAAAGCTCCGTAGGAGCGACATATTTGTAGAAAAATATTAACAACCCGGGGCCCGAACTCCGTAGGAGTGACATATTCACAATATGATATGTCGCCCCTACGGGGCTTGTTCACGATGCCGCAACCGGATGCTACAAATATATCGCCCCTGCGGGGCTTGTGCGGTTTTTATACAGATATTCTGCTACAAATATCTCGCCCTTACAGGGCTTATGTTGCTGCTGCAAAGCTCCGTAGGAGCGTCATATTTGTAGAAATTATCGCCAAGCTTTCGAGATTCAGGTTCAATAGTTTTCAAATTCGCTGTCCTGCTCGTCGCTGTCCGCATCTCTGCCGTCATCGAATTTCATTTTCTCTGTATCAGCCTTTTCTTTTTTCCCGGATTCCATGTCGTCAGACTTTTTCCGAACTACTCCGGCAGATTTTTTGCCATGAGTCATTTTTCTTCGGGAATTGTCTTCAATGCTGAAGAAGCCAATCGTGTGCTGAAGCTGCTCTGCCTGATTCGCCAATGACTCGGAAGTTGAAGCCATTTCCTCGGAAAGCGAGGCATTCTGCTGAATCACCTGATCCAACTGCTGAACTGCTTTGTTAATCTGATTGGCACCGGCATTCTGCTCATTACATGCCCCGCTGATTTCCTGAACCAATTCGGCTGTTTTTCTAATATCCGGCACGAGTTTGGAGAGCATTTCGCCTGCTTTTTCCGCAAGATTCACGCTCTCTGCGGACAAGTCGCCGATTTCATTTGCCGCAACACGGCTTCGCTCCGCCAGCTTGCGGACCTCGGACGCGACTACTGCAAAGCCTTTTCCGTGGTCGCCGGCGCGAGCCGCCTCAATCGCTGCATTTAACGCCAGCAGGTCTGTCTGGCGGGAAAGTTCTTCCACGATTGAAATTTTTCGGGAAATTTCCTTCATGGCAGCCACTGTGCGGGCAACGGCTTTTCCCCCTTCCTGTGCGTCTTCTGCGGCTTTCGATGCGATTTTTTCGGTCTGCGAGGCATTGTCTGCGTTCTGTCTGATATTGGAGCTCATCTGCTCCATAGAAGCTGAAACTTCTTCGGCTGCGGCAGCCTGCTGGGATGCGCCCTGAGACATCTCTTCAGAACTTGCGCTCATCTCCTGACTCCCGGAAGTAACATTATCTCCGGCAGTTTTCACGTCAGTCATGATCTCCCGAAGATTTTTTACCATAAAGGCGAGTGATTTTCCGAGAGCGTCTTTGTCCGAAAGGACTTTCACCTGAACATTCAGATCGCCCTTTGAAATTTTCTCCAATACAAAAGCCTGCTCCCTTACAGTTTCTATCATGGCGAGAAAGGACCGCTCCAAATTTCCGACCTCATCTTTTGTCATCGGCATCACAGTCACGCTGACGTCACCCTTTGCGAGCATATCTGCAACTTTTGTCAGATTTTTTATGGGATTGCTGATCATACGGGAGACAAAAAAAGACAAAAGAATACCGAGACAAACACCGCAGACCAGCACAGCGATGATCCATAAACGAGATGAATTATAGATGACTTCTCCTCTTTTAACCGCTTCCAATCCGCTTTTGGCATTCAGAGCAACCAGTTCTTTGATTCTGACGTTTGCCTCATCATATTGCTTCTGTGATTCTGCTCTGATCAGGGCTGTGGCTTCCTCGTCTTTATTCTCTCGTGAAAGCAGGATAACCTTTTTGTTTTGCGCCAAATACTCAGCCCGATACTTTTTAAATTCTTCATGCAGTTTTTTTTCATCTTCAGAAGAAATCAGCAGTTCATAAGCGGTCTGGTTTTCCCTGAATTTCTCTAACTGCTTTTCCATCTGGCTTTCATAGTGATCCATCTCTTCCTTTGTCAGTGACAAGACATGCTGCGCCTCGGCAATCCGAAAGTCTGATGTAGTGATGTCCATGGCAGAGACCCGCAGAATGCTCGGCAGCCAGTTGTCTCCGACTTCATCGCCGGCTTTCTGCACTTTTTCCAGATTCAAAATGGAAAAAATCCCCAGAAATACAGTAATGGCGAGAATCGTGAAAAAGCTGACCGTCAGTTTTGTTCCGATTTTCAGATTGTAGAACCAGTTCATGATGTTCCTCCTTTCTTTTGTTGAGTTTTCATCCATTTCTGATACACCATTCGTAAAGGCGCGCCCCTACAAGACAAGATTCTTCGCTCCACTCAGAACGGCGTTCAAATCCCGAATGTGGATGCCATGAAACGGCGTTCAAATCCCGAATGTGGATGCCATGATTTCTAATATGCGCTCTTTGGAATAAAGCCGACCCTGTCCGATGCCGGGGCATTCTTTGATTATCTCCTGCCACTTTGTCTCAGAGCGCAGGTTGGCAAACCAGAAGGGAAAGGTCCGGCACTGCATGGGTCTTACCGGATAAATCCTGCATCCCTTATCGTAAAAGAGACATTGCCCCTGAGCATCTTCTTTGATGCTGTAACTGTCTTTGTATGGATAAGTATATGTTTCTGTTAAATTAGACACAGATATATCAAGAAATTCGGCGATAGTCAATATCTCCTCTTTTCGGACATAAATCGTCCCGGATTCGCCGGTGCAGCACTTTCCGCATTGCTGAC